>JBFMBP010000111.1 GCA_040755155.1 Candidatus Omnitrophota bacterium
GAGGTTCGCGCAAAATATGGACTGCCAGAATTAGAGTTCATTGGACAGAAGCGTCTCTGACTCATCTTAAGGATATCCATAACTATAGAGCCTCTTGCAAAAACTCTATAATTCCTCCCCCAAGCCTGGGGGAGGTTAGGAGGGGGGTTGCCTTAAGTCTAACAAAATCAACCCCCCTCTAACTCCCCCCAAACTAGGGGGGAGAATTGAAAAGAAAATTAAACCATTTTTGCAAGAACCTCAAATGTAATGGTGATATATTCAATCAAATATAGAGGAGACCAGTATGGAATTTTATTTTCAACGTTCTTATCGCGGACCAGTAAAAGCCGTGTTATTGGACTGGGCGGGCACGACGATGGATTACGGCTGCTTCGCCCCTGCGGTGGTTTTCATCGAAGTGTACAAACGCGCGGGGATCGACATCACCATCGAACAGGCGCGCGAGCCGATGGGGGCGCATAAGCGAGTGCATATTAAGGAGATTTCGCAAATCGACGCCGTGGCTAAGAAATGGCGAGAGAAATACGGGCGGGCTTGCACGGAAGAGGACATCGACAAGATGTTTGCGGATTTCATTCCCTTGCAGTTGAAATGTCTGGCGGATTACGCGGACTTGATTCCGGGAACGCTGGAAGCCGTCGCGGATTTCCGGAAACGCGGTTTGAAAATCGGCTCTACCACTGGCTACACCCAAGAAATGATGGATTTGCTGCAAGCAGAAGCCAAGAAGCGCGGTTACGTACCCGACGCCACCGTTTGCGCGACGCAGGTTCCGGCTGGGCGCCCTTCTCCTTGGATGTGCGTCAAGAACGCGATGGATATGCAAATCTATCCTTTCGAATCCTGCGTCAAAGTGGGCGATACGATTCCGGACATTTACGAAGGGCTGAATGCAGGAATGTGGTCGATCGGATTGGCCATGACCGGCAACGAATTGGGATTGACGGAAGCCGAGATCAAAGCGTTGGATCCTAAAGTACTGGAAAGAAAACGGAAACGCGCCTACGATCGCATGGCGCAAGCAGGAGCGCATTACGTCGTCGATTCCATATCTGACGTTCCGCCGTTGATCGATGCGATCAATGCGCGATTGGCGCGCGGCGAACGCCCTTGAGGGGAAGCGTGGAAGAGGCTTCCAGCCTCTTGAGTGGAGATAGAAAGAGCCAAGATGGCTCTTCTACTTTTCAACCCCTGTCTTGCGCGGCGGGGGTTGTTTCTTTTGGGGAATGTGAGTACATATTTTCGTTATTCTTACCGATAAAAACATACTTGAAAAAACGCTGGAAAAGGAAACTATGAAGCCATCCATCAAAGCTATCACATTCGATCTTTGGGACACTGTCTTCGCTGACGACACGGACGAGCCGAAACGCATGCAGGCGGGAAGGCCGACAAAATTGATCGAACGCCGCAACCTGGTCCATCAATTCTTGCAAAAGCATGAACCGATATCGTGGGACTTAGTGAACGCCGCCTATAACGCAGCCGACGCCGCCTTCAGCAAAGTCTGGCATGAGATGTCCTATACCTGGACGGTGCGGGAACGGCTCTCCGTCGTATTGAAGGGAGTGAAGCGGGAATTGCCCGAAGCGGAATTGGCGGAACTAATCCGTTTGCATGAAGATATGGAATTGGAATTTCGCCCCGATTTTGCGCCGGGCGTCCATGACGCCATCGCCGAATTGAAGAAGAAATACAAACTGGGCGTAATTTCAGACGCCATATTCAGCCCCGGGCGGGCGCTGCGCCAGCTGTTGGAAGGGGGAAATCTGCTGCACTATTTCGACGCCTTCGTATTTTCGGACGAGGCTGGATGCTCGAAACCAAATCCCGCCATGTTCGAAAAAGCGGCGGCGGGATTGGGCGTACAGTTGAACGAAATCGTCCATATCGGCGACCGCGAGCAGAACGACGTTGACGGCCCCCACGCCGTAGGCGCCCGCGCCGTTTTGTTTACGGCCATCAAGGATCGGGGAAGCGCCAATAGCAAAGCAGACGCCGTCTGCGGCGATTACGCCGAATTGGCGAAGACTATCCAATCACTCAATCATTAAACGGTTGGGTGGCAAAGGCAAGACGCAGTGTTTGATTTTGAATTTTAGATTTTGGATTTTGAATTAAAAACGTTCTTTGGGAGGTTTTTTTAAAATTAAGAATTAAGAATTGAAAATTAAGAATTGATAAATCCAATGGCCATTTCCAATAGTACGAATCCAGACTTCCCATCTCCTTCGCCCCTGCGTATTCTCGTAACCGGGGCTTCCGGCTTCGTTGGGCTGCCTACCACGCAGGCGTTGATCCGCCGGGGGCATCGCGTCATCGCCGCCGCGCATATTCTTATGCCCGATCTTCCCGCCCATCCCCAATTGCAATGGATCAAATGGGACGCGACGGAAGAGCCTCTTCCTCAAATAGAATGGGACGGTTTGGATGCAATCTTGCATCTGGCTATCCCTTGCGGCCATTTCGCTTTTCCCGATGCAGTTCCCGCTCTCTTCGAAACTACGGTCGCTTCCGTGCATCGGCTTTATCAAGAAGCCTATAGGCGCGGCGTCCAGCGGGTATTGATCGCCTCCACCGGCGATGTTCTGGGTTCGCGGGAACAGCCGGCGGCGGAAGACGATTTTCTCTACCAGCCGGATACGTTTTACGGAACGGCGAAAGCCTGCGCCGAACTTTTCGCCCGTTTTTATCAATCCCATCTTACTTCTTCCATCCTGCGCTTCTATCATCCTTACGGTCCCGGCGGCGACCGCTTTCTTATCAACCAGATGATTCGTTGGATCGCGGAAGGGCGCGAGATCGCCGTCGAAGGCGCGGAGGGGATTCGGCTCAATCCGGTTTGGGTGGAGGATTTGGCGCAGGGCGTTTGTCTCGCCGTGGAAAAAGGAATGAGCGGCATATTTCATTTTGGCGGCCCGGATTATTTATCCCTGCGCCAATTGGCCGACATGATCGGATCGATCATGAATAAAAAACCGATTATAACGAGCAAAGATGTTCCCTGCATTCAAAGGCACGCGGGAGCGTTTGCGGAGACCTCCCGCCTTTTGGACTATCATCCCCAAACCTCGATCCGCGCCGGTTTGGAAAAATTGATCGAACTCAAGATGAAGTAACTCATGTTACGCAGGTAGGTTATTTTTCAAGGAATTTGCCGTTTTTACAATTCCTCTCCCAAGATTGGGAGAGGTTAGGTGAGGGTTGATTTGATTGAACTTAACACCCATCACCCTACCCCTCTCCCAGAGGTTGAGGGAATGGAAATGCGTAACGTGAGTAAAGTAATATGGGTAGATCAAAAGCAAAAACAACCTTGCCCTCGCCGCCCAGACGCCTTTAATAGAGGATAAAAATGCCCGAACTCACCGTCATCGTTCCCACGTATAACGAAGAAAAAAACCTGCCGGTTCTCTACGAGCGCTTGCAGCCGATTCTGGATTCGTTAAACCTGCCGTGGGAATGGCTGGTCGTCGACGATCATTCTTCCGATGGAACCTACGCCGCGATATCCGCGCTCGCCGGGAAGCATGACAACATCCGCGCCGTGCGCCTTTCCCGCAACTGCGGTTCGTTCGTCGCCATCCAGTGCGGATTCGAGCGCGCGCGGGGTCGCGCCGTCATCGTCTTGGCCGCCGATCTGCAAGACCCGCCGGAAACCATCCCGCGCCTGGTAGAGGAATGGAAGCAAGGCGCGCAAGTCGTTTGGGCCGCCCGCAACCGCCGGTTGGGCGAAAAATCCAGCACCATTCTTTTCTCGCGCCTCTATTATTGGATCATGCGCCGCTTCGTCGGCCTGCGCCAAATGCCCGCGATGGGCGCCGATTTCTTTCTGCTCGATCAATGCGTCGTGCGTGCGTTGCGCCGCGTGAAAGAGATCAACGTCAGCCTGCTGCCTTTGATCTCCTGGATCGGCTATCAACAAAAAACCATCTACTACGATAAGCAGCCTCGCCTGCATGGGCATTCGCATTGGAACTTGGAGAAAAAGTTGAAACTCCTGGTCGATTCCATCACCTCGTTCACCTACCTTCCCATCCGTCTCATGTCCTGCCTCGGATTTTTAATTTCGTTTCTCGGCATCCTTTACGCCGCCGTCATCATATTGAATCCCATAATCGGACGTCCCGTCCCCGGCTGGTCGTCTTTAATGGTCGTGATATTAGTGTTGGGAGGAATGCAAATGTTGATGATGGGCGTGTTGGGCGAATACCTCTGGCGCGCTTTGGACGAGGCGAGAGGCCGCCCCAAATATTTCATCGAAAGCGCCATCGACGCCGCCCTTCCCGAACCGGAAAAAACGCCGGGCGGCGAAGAGGGTAATTTGTCTGAATCACGATTCCCAGGATGAAAGGATTCTCAGGATAAGGAATTAGATTCTTGCAAAAATTGTATAATTTTCTTTTCAATTCTCCCCCCAAGCTTGGGGGGAGTTAGAGGGGGGTTGAATTTGTTAGACTTATCTCAACCCCCTCCTAACCTCCCCCAAGCTTGGGGGAGGAATAATATAGTTTTGCAAGAGGCTCAAGGAATTGGATTTAATTTCTTTTTGGAATCACAAAGACGTAATGTTCGACGAACAACGTTCGATAATTCCCATAGAGATTTTTAAAAAAATCCTTTTGGGATAAATACTCGAAATTTCCCTTGTCCGACCAAACCAAAACAGGTTTCGACTTTCTCGTCTCCTCCGTAATTTCCTTTAAAAAACGTTCTTCCTCCACAGACGCCGAGGGATCACCTTTCTCGTAAAGATGCTGGATCAAACTGGGCGGCCATAGCGTGAAGTATCGGCAAACGGGGCGGCGGTTTAGTTCCGTCAACACGGAAAAGCCCGGCTCCACCAGGCGCACGGCGTTGAAGACGGCGTCGCCGGGGCGGCTATAGGTTTCCAACACTTGGCGCGTCTCGCCGCTTATCGGCTGCCAGGAATAGCCCGGTAGCCGCAGCAGCCAATAGCCCGCTAGAAAGAGACAAAGCGCAGCGGGAGCGAGAAGCAGCGCGGAAACGATTCGTCGGCGCGCCGCGGAAGCGGAAAGCCATTGCGCTATCATCTCCACCAGCCCAACGGATAGCATCGCCGCGCCATATAAAGCTGGAATCAGGTGATAATGAAATCCCTTCTTCTGCTGCAAAAACATCGCCAGCGACGCGCCTGCGAATAGAGACAAGGCATAAACGGCGTTTTTATAGCGCGGCCGCCAACAATAAGCCGCCGTAAGGGTCGCGATAACGATGAAAGCAATCCCCAAGAATAGATAATCGCTCAACATATTGGCGTAGGTTACGTTATAGGCTTCGTAACCCTTTATCGTCAGCGGGATATAGCGATGAAAAAAACTATCGAACACGTCTTGCGGCAAGAACAGAAAATGCAGCGCATATGCCCCGGCGCAAGCAGCGGCAGTGAGATTCTGCGCTGTAATGAATTTGCGGCTGCGCAGCATAAAGAAGCCTTCGGTCATCGCCATCGCTAAAAGAAAATGCGGCTTGACGCAGGCGAAAATCGCGGCGGCGGCCGTCAAGGAATAACATAATGGCGGCGAAATTTTTCTGCCTTCGCTTTGAGCGAATCGAAAACAGAAATAAGGAAGATAAGCCAGGATGAAGAGATGTTCCCGCTGGCCAAAATCGCAGCGCAAGTAACTGTATAAGACGCTGGCGGCGAGCATGGCGGCGATCGCCTCTACGGTTCGCCGGGGTATGGCGTCGGAGGCGCGGAGAATGCGGCTTACGAGCGATGCCGATAAAGATACAAAGCCAAGAACGAGAATTTGAAACACGGGGAAAATGTGCAGGTGAAGAAGCTGCGCCGCGCCAGCCGGAACGATATTCAAATACATGATCAGCGGAGGATTGATATCCACGAAGTCGATATATGGCTTTTTCCCCTCGAGCAAATTCATGCCGCATTGCAAAAAGATGGCGCAGTCCTGATTCACGCGGTAAGGCAGACAGAGAATGCTGAGGAACAAAAGGAGGAGAATAAAATATCGCAGAGAAAGATAAAACGCGCCGATTTTATCCTTGGAATACAAATCGCGAAAACCGCCGAAGATCAAAGCGCCTCCCCTTTCCTATTGGGATTTATTATAATGATTCTTGTTAAACGGCTTGTTGTTTTCAAGAAAAACGAAAAGGGCGATTCGCCCATTTCGCAGGCCACCTTATCATTATTGAAGATAACGCGCTAGATGGACTTTGGAATCGAACGAGGAGGCGGAATCATGCGCCGGATCTTTTTCTGTTCATTCGTATCGTTCCTACTTATCTCTCCCGTCTGGACATCTCCCGTCTTTCAGAAAGGCATGTCCTACCCCGCGTGGAGTTGGAACGTCCTCTCATTGACGAAATCATCCCAATCCATCGCCGCCATGCGCGAAATCGGCGTGGAATGGGCGGCGCTCTGCGTCTTCTGGTTCCAGGACAACGAAAATTCCTCCGTTATTACGGAAGACCCGAACCGCTATTCCGCTTCGCGTCCCTCAACCGTCAAAGCGATCGCCGATCTCCATGCGGCGGGAATCAAAGTACTCCTCAAGCCGATGGTGGGTTTGCGCAACGGTGAATGGTGCGGAACGATAAAACCCAGCGACGCCTGGTTCGACGCCTACGAAGCCTATATCGCCGATTGGGCGAAATTCGCGGCAGACAACGGCGTGGAGATATTTTGCATCGGCTGCGAGTTCGTCGAAGCCGCCCGCTACAAAACCTGGGCGCCGTATTGGCGGCGCATCGCCGATTCCGTGCGCGCCGTCTATCCCGGACCTATCACCTACGCTTCCAATCACGGCAACGAACAAAACATTTACTGGTGGGACGCTGTGGACTATATCGGCATCGACGCTTATTACGCGCTCTCCAGCCAGGATAATCCCACGCTTGCGGAATTGACGTCGGCGTGGAAAAAACAAGCGGACAAGATCGAATCCTGGCGCAACCGCGTATGGCCGGATCGCCCGGTTCTCTTTACCGAGATCGGCTATCGCAGTTTCGACGGCGCTAGCCGCCAACCGTGGGACTGGCAGCAAGACGATCCCGCCAAAGTCGACCTGCAAGAACAAGTGGATTGCTACTCCGCCGCATTGGAGGTTCTGACGGCGCGGGATTGGTTCTATGGCTTTTATTGGTGGAATTGGGAGACCAATCCCAACGCGGGCGGCCCGAGCGATACGGGCTACACTCCCCAAAACAAGCCAGTTCAAGCTCTGCTATCCGATTGGTACCGCAACCGTTTGATGGGAGGCCGCTTCTCCGGTATTCCCTCGGAGTTTTTTTACGAGCCGGCGCAGAAGCAGCGGACGGGGGGAGGCAAGGGAAAGGGATAGGAAAGCCGGCAAAATTATAAGAAAATGACATCCATGTTCAATATAAAGGCGTATCCAAAAACGATAAGACGGAGGAGCTTGCAGCATGTCCAAAGCGATCCGGCTGCTTCTAGTCGATGACGAAACAAAATTTCTTCACACTCTAGCGAAACGGCTCGAAATGCGCGGATTCGAAGTTCATCAGGCGGAAAATGGACGGCTAGCCATCGAAGCCGCCCGTCAAAACCGTTTCGATCTGGCGTTGCTCGATTTAAAAATGTCCGGCATGTGGGGGGATGAGGTTTTAAAAATCCTGAAAAAAGAACAAAAGGATTTGGAGATCGTCATTCTAACCGGTCATGGTTCGCAGGGTTTCGCGGAGGAATGCGCCCGGCTCGGCGCTTTCCGCTATCTTCCTAAACCTTTCGAATTGGAGGAACTCCTTCTGGTTTTCAAAGACGCATATAAAACCAGATTAAAAAAGAAATACGCTTTGGATTCTCATCGGATTGAGCGGATCGAACAACTCGACGACAGCTCGCCGCCGATGGATATCCTCCAATCTCTTCATGAGATCGAATCTCATGATGAGGCGTAATTACGCTTCCATAAATCGTCGCGAAACGATAAACGACGAGAAAATCGTACGCCGTATCGTTTACATGGTATACCACTCATGGTAAATCCATAGGGAACAAAAAAACAATTTCGATGTCTTTGAAAGAGGGGAGGCGTCCAAAAGCATGATTCGATCATCCGGCGCAACCAAACAAGTATACGATTTACTTCTCACTAATAGCGAAAGAAGCCTAATTTTGGATAAGGCATCTCTTTCGGATGAGATGGACAAGAAAATCCGCTTCGCCGCGCCGTCGGACGGCCAAACCGTAATCCGGCTCCCTCTGGACGATCTCGACGAATTGGCGGGCTGCATCGCCATCGAGGCTAACCATTGCCAGGATAAACGGATAAAAAAACGCTGGGATAAAATTTTTTCTAAAATCCAGGATATTCTCGACGAGCAGTTCGCAGAAGAACATTCTCCTCCAAAAGGAGAACAATCGCTGAAAGACGAATTAGCCTATCAAGACCTGAGCCGTATTTTCCCGCCGGAGACGGCGAAAGCCATCGTCGATCTCCTTCGAAGCGGACAATGCAAAGATGAAGATGAATTCAAGCAAAGAGTCGGGGAAATCATCGATGCGCAAAACCGGAAGCCGTTGCCGGAAGCGGGCGGCCTTTCGCCCCACCAAGTCTATCTATTAATCCACGCCGATTGGGATTCGCCCGACGGCCCCATTCGATTCAACGACGATTTACGTTTGGAAGATCTGCAAGATGCGCCGATCTTCCAAGACGCCCGCCTATTGCTTTCAGCTATTCAAGAAGAAGGGGGAAACGTAAAAGCCACGTCGTCGGGAAATCTGAACCGGCAGTTCGTTTCCCAAATGCTCGAACGGTTGGATTTGCCGCCGGAATTTCTCGACGATCTCCATCGTTATAATAAAGTTATCAACGAGAGGGACGTTTTTCCGCTGCATATCCCAAGGCTTCTTCTCACTTTTTCGGGAATCTTAAGAAAAAGCAAATCTATCTTCAATATTACCCATAAAGGAAAGAAATATCTGGCGGACGATCAAGCGGGGAAACTTTACTTAAAGCTTTTTATAGCCCATTTCCATAAATTCAATTTAGCCTATCGCGATCGTTTGGCGCCCAACGAACCGCTGCAACATACGATCGCTTATTCCCTGTGGAGGATACCCCAAGAGGCGAAGGACTGGATCGATACGGACGAACTAGCGCCCAAGATCGTACTGCCCATCGTAAGAGAACATGCTCCCGTCTATGAATTTTTCGATCATTTTTACAGCCAAATCAGCAGCCGAATTCTATACTCTTTGAAAGATTTCGGCTTATTGGAAAGGCGGGAGATTCCTACGGACGATAAAAACATCTTTACGTACGATGTGCGAATGACGCCTCTTTACGATAAATTCATTCATTTTCATATCCCTTGATTCATGCGGAGACGCTTCGCCCAGGAGAATTCATCCGTGACCGACGCTGGATTGAAACGATCCGTCTTATTCGCCGCCGCCTGCGCCTGAGAATTCTCGTCCGCTGCGTTGAAGTATTTCGCCAGATCGTCCAGTGCCTTATTCACGGCCTCGGCGTCGTTGGATTTCTCCACGGCGTTGAGCGCCAAGTCGCGAAAATCGGGGGAGATGGGGGATTCGAACATTTACGCCGCTTTTGACCTTCTCCTACAAATTTGGAAAAACATTCTAATATTTTTCCCAGTTTTTATCTGTCGATAAAAAAGACCTTACACTTCTAAGTCGATACATCCGCACCTAGCCTACTAAAAAAACAATGGGGCGAGTTTTTCACCCCATCTTTTTCTTCTTAATTTAACAATTTCGATAACTCAACCTACTCGCCATTCTTCGTTCTAGGTTTATCTCTCCATCGGCCTCAATATGCTATTGGTACTATTGTTAATTCTCGGTCCCGGCGGAACGCCAGTTCCTGGACGACTTTCCATTGATTCCGGAGGAAGCGGCATTGGGGGAAAAACGATTTGAAAGTCGCAATTCTTCAATTCGGGATACTGCTTGATTAAATGTTCTTTCGAGTAATTGAACACCCATTTATTCAGATCCGTACTCCACTGCGCATTGCGATCTGGTTTCAGTTCGTCCGATAAAACAATATCCGCTAGTTTTCTCTCCTCAAGGATTACGCGATGCCCTTTTAGGCTTTTTTCTATCATGGCTTCTTTATCGTCGGGAAACATTCTTATCATCTCATCGATACGTTCCTGAGTGGATTGAGTCGCTAATATTTCTATGTAAGAATCTATCGATCCATATTCCGATAAAAAGTGTTCGGCCGCTTGTTTAGCCGTCATCGTTCCATGCAAAACATTTTCTGAAGCCGCTATCATCGCGATTCCAAATTTTTGAGTTTCATCAAGGAATTTAGGAGTTATAGTTGGACCGATTTCTTTGCGCAAATAATTTCTGATTTCATCAGTTGTAACGCGAATATTATGATTAGCGATTAAGTATCGTTTTACCTCTGTTAGTATACTTAGAATGAAATCTAAATCTAGCTTATACCCAGCATTATTATCATTTTGTTGTGTATATTCATAATGATGGATATTATCTTCGCTTTCTATGCGGTTCGGATCGTTTTGATCCGTTATCGGTTTATTGTTGTCTGTTATAAACAATACAATTACAACAACTAAAAGTAGGAGAACAAGGATTAATATAGTTTTCCTCTTTGTATTCATGGTTATCCCTTTAAAATTATAGATTAATTACGCAATCGGCTCCTGCGGTAGCGGCTGAGCCGATATGGCCATCAGCTAACCGAATGACAACCGAAACACTGTCAAAAAATACTTCACTGGGTAAAGGTCCGCATGCAAATATTGTCGGAACCCCAGATACTGAATATGTGCCTGGCGAACCAATCCCGCCTCCAGTATATTGCGGAATTGCCGATGGACCAAACCAACTAGTAAGAGTACCTGACGTACGTAAAGTTAAGTATACTCCCCATCCACATACTGCTTCCTGACCGGATGGCGATATTGATCCAAAACAGTTGTCGCTTTGTGGACGAAATTCAGCAAATCCATCGCTGCATCTATGATATTTTATTGAATAGCTTACTGAAAAAGATCTTAATCCAATTCCTTCTACAAAAAAATAAGCTGTTGCAGTGGTTTGACAGTTATTCGTATACTGAGTGCATGTGACAGTAGGCAATGGAGTAAACGTCGGTGTAGGCGTGGGATTCGCTCCCGTCGCATACGCCATCATACGAGGATTATCGTCAACCTGCATCATAAAAATCCAGGCAATCATTATTCCTAACAATATCACAACGGAAAAGAAGGAAATCACTTCCCGTTTGTCTTAAGATAATTTTGCTATAATATTCTTTTCTCTTCTATGGAGATTTCCGCGAATTGGCTAATAACTTAAGGATTTCGTCCTTCAGTTCAAGGGTAATTTCACGGCAGCGGATTACCGCGCCTTTGGCGTCTTTTGGTACTAGGTTCAGGACTTCGGAAATATAGTTGAGCGCGATATACGGCTGCTTTTTACTGAATGCGATTTCCGCCAAACTATGATATGTCCAAGGGCGGATTTCGGGAAATGGCGATTGTTCCAAAATTCTAAGCAGAATTTGTTCCGCTTCGTCGACTTTTTTATCGTGACTGGAGATGTAGCGCGCCCAGTTCATCGCGCAGTCGGCGCCTGCCAAAGTTTGAGGAAAGTAATTATCCATAACGATCTTGCAGATTTCAGCGGCTTTATCCAATTCTCCGCCCCAAGCAAAACTTTGATGGTGCATATCGTAGAGTCCGGCGATGTCGCTGTCAGAGAACTGCGCCTTGATCTCTTCGTTCATAATCATGTCGCTGTTTAGCAACTGCTTGGTTATTACTTGCGCCTTAGATAGGTCGTGATGCACATCCATTGCCAGATCGCGAACGGCTCGCATGGCGCGATGGTAAATATACTTCCAATCGCCGGCGTTGCGCTTCATGAATTCGGCGAAATCCTCCCCTGCCGCAATCGAATCGCCCATTCCAAACCTGTCATAGGTAAGATAGAGCGGAACATTGCGGTATTCGTCCAGGCTCTTGTCTTCCCGCGTCTCGCGTCCCTGCGCCAACTCGGCGTCAGCCTCTTGCAGCGCGTTTACGGCTTCGGCGTAACTCCCATCGTTCGCCAAACAGAGCGCTTGCGCGATCTTCTGCGCTTGCGGATGCTTGGCGGATGGTTGTAATTGAGGATAGACCAACTCCATCGCCTTTGCTCCGGCGTTGTCTTTCTTCATCATATTCAACAGCGTGATGAAGATGAAAAAGTCCTCCTGCTCGCCGCGGTAGAACGCATACGGCTCTTCGGCGACGACGCGGCGGTATTCGAGTGTGCAGGCGTCGGCCAGTTCTCCGCTTTCGATCAGGCTTTCGGAATAGCGCAGCAGTGCGTTTTTCCAATGGCGAGCGATGCCGTCGTTGAAGATGGCAATGGCTTCGCCGCCGCGTCCTAGCCGCTTGAGAAACTTGGCCTTGGTCAAGGATGCCTGGCTGAAGAGGTAGGAATTCGCGTCCACATTCCCCAGCAGCGCTTCTACCGACGCCAGCGCTTGGGAATTCTCGTCCGGCGTGTTGGAATATTTCACTAGATCGTCCAGCGCCTTATTTACGGCCTCGGCGTCGTTGGATTTTTCTACGGCGTTGCGCGCCCATTCGCGAAAATCGGCGGAAATGGGGCCTTCGTACATTTGCGCCGCTTTCGCTAATCCCCCATAGATCAAGAGAGGCAAAAGCGAACCGGCAAGCAGAAATCGTTGAACCATTCTCATGTCTAACGCCTCTTGTCCGAATAGGATATTATTTAGATAATAATAATGAAGAAAAAAAAAATAAAACAAGCCTTATCGGCAATATTATTAAAAATATTTTTAATAATAATTGGGAGAAATGATGGGGAAAAGAATAATGGCTACGCTTCGCTTTGAGCCTATTCTGCAATTTGTATATTCGGTAGAGTGAACTAATATGCGTCGAGGGAGTAAATAGGGTGGGCTACGCTTCACTTTTAGCCCACCCTACTTGCTTGCTACTTGCTTATGCAATCCTAAATCCGCGAAGAAAATTTATTCCACTTCCGCGAGCAGCGCCAGCTGCTTCGTCAGCCTTTCGCAATCCGATTTTTCTCTCTCGAATCGTTCGCGCTCCTGATCGACGACTTCTTTGGGCGCTTTATCGGCGAAATTGGCGTTGGAGAGTTTTTTCTCGCGGCTGGCGACGCTTTTATTCAACTGTTCGATCTGTTTCTTTAAGCGCTCCATCTCTTTCTGCTGCACTTCATCCGGCCAATGGACGCGGATTTCGCAGCCGTCTACGATACCGATGGACGACGCGGGATGGGGCTTGAGATCGCGGGACGCCGTAAGATCGGAATGGACTTTGCACAAGGGAACAATATGGGGATAGTAGTGGCGCAAGAAGCGCTCGTCTTCGCCGTTCTGCGTCTTGAACTCCACCTTAGCCACGGTCGAAGGCGGGAAATTCAACTCGCCGCGTATATTGCGAATCGTGTAAACCACTTGCTGAAACTTATTCGCTTCCGCTTCCAGCGCGGCGTCGATTTTCCGTTCGTCCGCTTGCGGATAGGCCGCGCAGGAGACGCTGATCGTTTCTTCTTTGGGGACGCCCAAACCTTTGAGGATTTGCCATAGTTCTTCGGTAATGAACGGCATGAACGGATGCAGCAGACGCAGTGCGTTTTCCAGAACCTGCAATGCTATACGCTTCACAACTCGCTTGGCTTCGGCGTCTTCGCCGTAAAGGCGGGGTTTAATCAACTCCAAGTACCAATCGCAGTACTCGTGCCATACGAATTGATACAGCGCTTCGGACGATTCGTTGAATTTATATTCCTCCATCCCCTTGCGGGCGGCGGCGGCGGCGCGCTGCAATCGTGAGAGAATCCAACGGTCCGCCCATTCCAGGCGTTCTTCCGGAATAGCGGAAGGAAGCGTTTCGCCCTCCTCCAAAGAGGCTAGGATGAGGCGGGCGGCGTTCCAGATTTTGTTGGTGAAATTGCGATAGCCTTCGATGCGCTCTTCCGCCAGGTTGATATTGCGTCCCTGGGCGGCCATGATGGCGAGGGTGAAGCGCACCGAATCGACGCCATACTTATCGATCACGTCGATGGGATCGATGGCGTTGCCCAGCGATTTGGACATCTTCTTACCTTGCGCGTCGCGTACTAAAGCGGTGATGTATACGTCGCTGAAGGGAACTTCTTTCATAATATACAATCCCATCATGATCATGCGCGCCACCCAAAAATAGATGATGTCGTGGGCGGTTACCAGCACGCTGGTGGGATAGAATTTTTCCAAATCGGGCGTTTTGTCCGGCCAGCCCATCGTGGAAAACGGCCACAATGCGGAAGAAAACCATGTGTCGAGCACGTCTTCGTCCTGGCGGATGTGCGGGCTGTCGCAATGGGAGCAAATCGTTGGATCTTTGCGGGAGACAGTGAGCTCGCCGCAATTGCCGCAATACCAGACTGGCAGACGATGCCCCCACCAAATCTGGCGCGAGACCGGCCAGTCGCGCACGTTTTCCACCCAAGAGAAGTACGTATTCTCCCACGACTTGGGGATAAACTTGGTGCGGCCTTCGCGCACGGCTTGCAGCGGTTTTTCCATTAATGGCTTCATTCTCACGAACCACTGTTCTGATAAATACGGCTCCACGACAGTGTCGCAGCGGTAGCAGCCGCCGATGCGGTGCTGGATTTCTTCGGTTTTTTCCAACAATCCCTGCATCTTCAAATCTTGAATGACGCGCTTGCGGGCTTCGTAGCGGTCGAGACCGGCATAAGGGCCGCCGTTGGCGTTGATGGTGGCGTCTTCGTTAAAAATATTGATTTCTTCCAAATGATGCCGTTTGCCGACTTCGAAGTCGTTGATGTCGTGACCGGGAGTAATCTTTAGCGCTCCTGTTCCAAACTCGCGGTCGACATAGGCGTCGGCGATAATGGGAATGACGCGCTTCAGCAAGGGAAGTTCAACTTTTTTGCCAATGAGAAAGCGATAGCGCTCGTCTTCGGGATGCACGGCCACGGCCGTATCGCCCAACAGGGTTTCGGGGCGGGTTGTCGCGATGGAAAGAGCGCCGGAACCGTCCGCCAATTTATACTTGATATAATAAAAAGCCCCGTTGGCGTCGGAATAATCCACTTCGTCGTCGGATAGGGTGGTATGGCAACGGGGGCACCAGTTGACGAGATACTTTCCCCGATAAAGATAGCCGTCTTCGTATAGGCGGACGAAAACCTCGCGCACGGCGCGGGAACAGCCTTCGTCCATCGTGAACCGCGCGCGGGACCAGTCGCAGGACGAACCGAGATATTTCAACTGATGGATAATGGCGTCGCCGTATTCCTGCTTCCAGGTCCAGATGCGCTCCAACAGTTTTTCCCGGCCCAAATCGTGCCGAGTCAATCCTTCCTTGGCCAGTTGCTTCTCCACGACGTTTTGGGTAGCGATGCCCGCATGATCGGTGCCTGGCATCCACAGGACTTCTTCTCCCTCCATCCGTTTCCAGCGGCAGACGATGTCTTGAAGCGAGTTATTCAACGCATGGCCGATATGGAGTTTTCCCGTTACGTTGGGAGGTGGAATGACGATAGAAAAGGCTTTCTTTCCGCTATGGGGATTCGCTTTGAATAAGCCGTTCTCTTCCCAAAACTTATACCATTTTTCCCGCGAAGCCGAAGCGTCGTACCGTTTTTCGATTTCCATAATCGCATTGATCCTTAAAAATCATTCTAATTTTTGACCGCTTGATAGGGATATGGCGGGCGCTAAGCAAGCAAGATCGTTCTTGAAAAGAGAGTATAACGGCGCTTGTCCTAATCCGCAAAGCCCCCTTCTCCCCGACTCGCCCACCCAAAAGAAAAAGGGAAGAACATCTGGCGTTCCTCCCTTTATTACGTTTCGGGAATCGTACCCCATTCCCTGATTCTCTAGTGAGGGCAGGCGAAAACGGTTAGAATCTCATTTTATTTTTCTTAAGCCGTTTGACAGCCTTAAGATGTTTTTTCCGCTTGCGAACGCTGGGTTTTTCGTAATAAGCGTTTTTGCGGATGTCTTGAGGAATGCTTTCTTTGATGCATTTCCGCTTGAAACGCTTCAGCGCCGTCTGAATATCTTCTTCATCTTTGACTTCGACTGCTACCAAGTTTATCACAACCTTTTCTTTTAAGATTTTAACTAATGGATAATGGCGTATGAACAGCCGCCTGCACTCATCCAGAGAAACTTAATTATAGTAATCCCAGTATAATCCGTCAATCCTGCTTAGGCGGCGTGGCGCCTTAAATCCAAATCACCGCCGCCGGGGTGACATAGGGCGATTCGGCCCATTGGCGTCCTGTCCCGCTCCCCCAGTCCGGAAAGATAGCGTATAGGGCGTATTGCTGAATCGCTGGCGGTCGATGGTTCTCAGGTTGTTGTCGAGTTGAACGTGATAGCTGGTATTCGGCTTTAAAATGACGTTCATGACGATCCGCGTTCCCGATCCGTTGGGGATGAATTGAAACAAAGGCTGGGAATCGGCGTTAGGCCGGAAGCGAAGCGCCCGCTCGAAACTTACGGGATCGACGGGGGAGTTGGTCTCAAGCATCATATTCTGCTCCAGGCCGAGAATGACGCCATTGGTTCCCTCTTCGGGGAAAGTGCGCACGATGAGCGGGCCGTCCGTGGTGAAGGAGAAAGTAAACGGCTGCGCTAGAGATACTTTTTTGGGCGTTTGCGCATTCATCGTCAGCGTGATGGTATAACGCGTCTTCAAGCGTATGGGCATAGGCGCGTCCTGATAGAGCCGTAGATGCAGGATGTCGGAATTGGAGATTTCGCTCTCGCGATCGAAAAAGGCGTCGAAAGAGACGGGAGGATCGATAAGAACGGCGCTTTTCACCGACTCGCCTTCCATCCGTTCGCTGAAACGGACGACGATGTCGATAAAACGATCGACAGGAATGCGGCGGGCGCCGTCGCGGGGAAACGTATCGACTACATAGGGCGGTTCGATGTCTCTTTTCAAAACCACGGGATCGAGTTGCATAGTCTTTCCCGCTAATACCAGAACGCCTTCCAGATATTCGTTCTTATACTCTCCCTTCGAGAAAATAATCGTATAAGCGCCGAAGGGGACTTCCGTAAATCGGTATTCGCCATCCTTTCCCGTAACGGCGGTGAAAGCGGTTCCCTGGATGGCGACCGTAATTCCCCCGTGATCCGACGCGTCTTCCAATAGCGCCGATCCTTCTATAATGCCTTTTCCCTTCTCTTCCGGCTCATTGGAAAGAGCGAGTACTAAATCCTCCGCTTGCGCAACTCTTGACGGCTGGATGCTCACGTTCGACAGCGTCCCGTCGGCATAGCCGGGGTGTTTCGCCGTCAGCGAATACTCTCCGGCGGGAATCCCCACGAACATATAACGCCCATTGGCGTCGGTGGATACGGAAAGAGAAATTCCCGTCAGCGCGACAATGGTATTGGAATGATCGGTTCCGCCGCTGAGGTACACCCTTCCCTGAAGAACGCCAATGCCAGCAGGAGAGAATTCCCGCTGCAAACTGACGAAGCCCACCGACTGCGCCGCCGTCGCTGGAGAAGGGACGGCGTTGAAAAGGGTTTCCGGCAAAAAGCCGGTGCAGGTTAGAATCAGGCTGCGGGCGACGGCGTCCATTCCCGTAATCTTAAATTCGCCGGAGGCGTCGGTGATGGCGTATTTTTCGGGTATATCTTCCAACGCCGCCTTGATTCCCGCATGGCTGGATTCGCCATCGAGAAACGCGACGCCTTTAATAACGTAATCTCCCAGCATCGGCGGTTCGGGAATGGGAGTGGGAAGAGAAACGGCAGACGATAAAACGATGGGTGGGACATGGGTTTCGGCGCCAGCGTTCACTTCCACGCCATCCTTATAAACCGGAAGTAGATTCTCCTTGACCGCCACTAATCTATATTTTGCCGGAGGGATATTCTCGATGTGATACAAACCGGTCGTATTGGTCGTAACCGAAAACGGAGTCCCTTCCAAAATGACCAAAATCCCCTCATGAATCGATTCGCCTTGCAGCGTAACGAAACCCGTGATCTGCCCTGCGGGAACGATTTTCTCCATGAGCGTCAACGAGCCGATGGAGACTTTAGACCTTGCGGGAATATCCACATTTCCCCGATGCTCGACATACCCCTCGTTTTCAATGAGGTAGGTATAGGCGCCCGGCGGGATTCCCGTTATGACGAAAGCGCCGGATTGGCCGGTTATGGCGCGGAATTGGGTTCCGGGAAGAATCACCTGCACGCCTTCACAGTCAGCGCGATTTTCCAACTGAACTACGCCCTCGAGCGATCCGGGCATAGGGCCGGAACAATGGCTCAGAGACGCAACCGCCAGGAGTAAGGGAAATATTAGGCGAATCGGACGTTTCATGGATCAACCACGGATGAAAATGTCTTTCCTTATCATAACGGAAGACGCATAGGAAAAGGAATAGTTTTAAAAAGAAATTCTTACTCCTATTTAAATCGTAAGATGGATCGCATCGTTCACCTCATCAACATAATAACTCATGTTACGCATGATGAAAAACAAGATGGAGATGTTTTCGTATCGTATTGAATCACGAAAACGCGAAATGAAAAAGAAAAAACACGAAAAAGAAATCCCTTCCTTAACCCGCCGTTGAAACGGCAGGCTATTACCGTTTGCCCCTTTAAAGGGGCATTTGTTAATAGCCCTGCCTTTCAAGGCTGGGATGATCTTTCGTTCACCTACTCTTTTTTCTCTTCTTTCAAATCGCTGGAAGAAACAAACAAGATTTCCCGGTCATATTTATCGAGTAATGTTTTTTCGAAAGCGCGGTAATATTTCGCTTCCACGGCCAGCGCGCTGCTTTCCCTTGCTTCTCCCTTTTTTTCTATTATCAGCAAAATTTTCGCGTCGTTTTCGATCTTCGACATAGTGTATTTTTCGCCGCCGGGATTCAAGACGAGGCCCAACCGGAAATCGATATCCGAAAAACCGTAAAGATGCTGATTTCCGCGCTGCATGGCGTCCAGCAGCATATTTTTTTCTTTTCCCGCCGGATAGGCTTTCATATAGGTTATGAAAGTCATTTCCTTTTGTTTTTCCGTCGTCTCCGCTTTCAAATGCCACTGTTTCAGATCCATTCCTATCGGAGGAGGATCGAATTCCGATGTTTGCGTAATCTTCAAATCGCTAGGCGTGGCAAAGGCGATGAGTACGGAACTTTCGCCGTTGTTGGCGACGATCTCCTTGGGATTTTTGATAAGAAATTCTTCCTTAGCATGGAGATAAAATTGAAATGTCGCCGGTTCCGGCGCTTCCAGTTCGTCTACCATAACGATCGCGTCCGGTTTGACAAAGAATACGCGCCGGACGAATTTATTCAGCCTGCCGCCATACGATTCCGTCGCGTCTCCCGCCAGGTAATCCACATCCTCGCCCAAACGTTCTTGGAAAATTTTCCCGCGCGCCCGCGAATTGTGTTTGATTTGTCCAACATCATCGACCGTTATGGAATTGTCCGATTTCGTCTCCCACATCCATTGCGTATGATGGGGGCTGCCATGCCAATCGCGATGTCCCGACCAGAGCAAAACCGGCTTGCCGAAGACGCTGAGGACAAACGAATTTTGGGCGTTGAATCCGTGGCTCTGTCTGCCGAAAGGACTGCTTTTGAAGAGAAAATGAACGTCCGATGCGGATTGCGCCAGGTTGGAATGCAGCGATGCGACGCCCACGCCGTGGAAAATTTTAGAAGAAGGGAGATCGTCCGGGGCTTTCGCCGTGACATTAGGAAGATTGGCGCGCAACAAAACCTGATAATCCGGCTTATCGCCGGACGACCGATCCCCAGCTTGTTCCGCATACCACATCCAATAAGGATTCCCCGTCTGCCGGGCCAAGGCGTTCATCAGGCGAGCGTCGGAAGCGGGAAAGTGCATATCGGAACCGTCGGAAAAGCCGCCGAACGATGATCCGGGAGGATTTACGTAGAGAGGAAAATCTCCCGCATGGCTAAAGTACGGCTTCTTGAATCCATCGATGCCAAATCCCGCCCGCAGAATATCCATCCACCAGGTGATCCGGTTGATGTAAGATCCCCAATATGCCGTTCCTTCATGCCATCCGCCGTCGTCGTCGTTCCATACGGGGTAGACGTTGAAGAAGATATCCATCGCGTATTGCAACCACTCTTGCGCTTCGGGAATATCGTCGATGAAAGCGATAGCCGTCTCGCCCATGAAATGCCAAGCGCGGTTGGCGTGGCTTTCGTAAGGGCGGACGGTTTGATGGCGGGAATCTCGTAGATAATGGTAAACCTCTTCCCCTCGGATTTTCATACACTGGACGATTTTCTCCCGATCCTGCGGCGTTAATGCGTTATAAGCCCATGTAAAAGCGCGGGGGATGCGGCTGAGGATGGGCATTCCGCATTCATCGTTATATCGGTAAGAAGTCGTCCCATTCGGCGGCCAGGAACAGACCGCCAGCATCCATTCCCGCGCTCGGACGCCATATTTCTCTTCCCCCGAAAGAAGATAGGCGAAGGCGAGGTTGGCGGCGTGTTCCACCGCCCTTACGGTAATGCCGGTATTCTTGCGCCATAGGTCGATATCCTCTTTGCTGTCGCTGAAGCGGCGGCCTTCGGGATATGGCGCAGGTTCATCGACGGTTATAGGCGTTTCCAACATCCGATCTGCTTGTTGGATAAAATCGTTCCATAACTGGGGTTTTTGGCTGGCGATGTTTTCCCGAAACGGCTTTGCTTCTTCGGGCCGCAGAAACAACTTGGGATGTTGCTTGGGCAGCCGCCGCAAAAGAGTAGTCAGAGCCGGTTGGGGTAACTCAACGGCGTCTTCCGCCAGAGTAAAAGAGCGTACTAAGCTCCATCCGGCGATGGTTCCATCTTCAGCGACATAGGCGTATCGCCAATACCATCGGCCTGGATCCAATGCCGCCGCGGGACAATGAACATTAAGCAGCAGGCTCGTTTTATCGTATTCCACAATAGAAAAATCATTGCGGCTGGAGCATTGCAGGATGTACGAAACCGCCTCCTTTTCGGGAAGCCAGACGAATCCCGGCGGATTCACTTTGACAACGGCGCCGTCTTCGGGGAAATAAGCGACTTCTCCCGCTTCCGGAGAGCGATTCGAGACAGCGGCGGTTTCGCTGGCCGAGGAAGCCGAAATTGCGCCTATAAAGCATAAAAAAATAGGAATCGAATGACGCAGCGTTCTTTTCATTCCCCTAAAACCTCCAACCCTTTACTCTGTGATGGAATCAAAGAGTAGAAGAGGCTTCCAGCTTCTTGATCGGCGAAAAAAAGAGCCAAAAAGAGCCAGGATGGCTCTTCTACTTTGAATAGGCTAATGGCATAACAGGGGCGTTGTCAACGAACTTAAGGCGTAAAACCAGCACGTTCTATGGAATTCCTCCATCCACCTCTATAAAAACCGTTTCCCTTGCCATAATAATCCAAATCAATAATGATCTTATAAGAGGCTCTTGCAAAATTAATAAAATCCGCTTTTAATTCTCCCCCCAAGTTTGGGGGGAGTTAGAGGGGGGTTGATTTTATTAGACTTAAAACAACCCCCTCCTGACCTCCCTCAGGCTTGGGGGAGGAATAATAGCGTTTTGCAAGAGGCTCATAATTCAATCCATTTTCGCCGACAATTCCTCATTATTCGCGGCAAGCGGCGGCTTAATGGTATTTGCGATTTGGAAAATTCCTTCGGCTATGCGAAATAACCATCCTATCCTGCGGAAAATTGCTTTATCAATCTTGTTGATGGGATTATTTGCCCTGACATGGTTTCTTCGTTCCTGGAATTTGGGCATAGGCGACGGTCAATTCTGCTGCAAGATGACTGTGGGCGAACAGATGTTCGCCATCTCTCTCTCCCGATCCACGCTTTCGCTAGTTCTTTACCGTTGGCTCTTCTTTATATTGAATTCCCTATGGGGATGGTGGGTGGAAGATTGCATCGCACTTTCTTCGTGCCTGGCGGGCGTTCTCTTTTTCTGGGCTTTGTTCCGGCTGGCGCGGGCGTCTACTTCTTCGATCTTCGAACAAACTGTATTGTTTCTTTTCCCCTCTACGTCTTTAATTTTTCAGATATTCTGCGGGCATATCGAATTCTACTCCTGGACCTGCGCGCTCTTGATGTTGAGCGCTTATTGGAGCTGGCGCTCGATTCACGACGGCATGAATCCCTTCTGGGCGAGCGCAGCGATAGCCTTGTCAGCGGGCTTTCATCTGAGCGGCGTTTTTTATTTTCCCGCTCTGCTGATAATCCCTTTTCTTTCCCGGCGGCAAGAGGGCGAGCGACTTTCTATCCGGCGGGACGAATGGGAACGAATCGCAGTTTATTTAGCGCTTTTCCTAGCGATCGCTCTATTCCATCGGCAATTCATGTATTACCGCATCGCCTTTCTTCTCGCCATTCCGATCTATTTCCGCTTTATTCCCCAATCCTGGAAAGATTACTTGAAGCCGGGGCTGCCCGTGCTTATACCGTGGCTGGCGCTTTACTCGTTGCGAGCGTTTTTCGGTTTGCGTTCGGAGCCGATATTCGAACATTTGCCGCCGGTTAACGGCCCTTACGATCCGGGAGTGTATCTTTACGAGTTCTTCTCGTGGGGGCATCTCCACGATAAGTTGATGTTTCATTTATGGCTGGCCCCATTCGGCGCAGCGTTATGGATTTATTTTCTGCTATTTTACCGGCGGGCGATTTTCCAGGATCGATGGCTTTCCTTTCTCGCCAATTTTTGCTTTTGGTCATTGGTGTGGAGCATCCTTTTTTACAACCAACTGAGGGATTGCGATTGGTATCTGGCATCCGTCAAAGCCGTTCCGCCCCGCGATTGGGATTTGTTCGCCACGATGTCGATTCCGCTCAACCTCTTCGCCGCTTTCGCCTGCGTCAGGCTTCTGAGGCCGATTCTACTGCGCGCGCTCATGCCATTGATGATCACCGTTCAACTATTTCTTTCGCTTCCCATCGTCATCGACGATTCGGGCCTATTGACGGATCGCGGCTATGTCGATTTGAAATTCGATACGGGCGACCGTCAGGCCAATGTCCATGTACGCCAGTTGAAAATCGGGGTAACGCCCGTCGAGCAGAAAAACATACGGGCGGGATGGGCGGAAATCATTGTCATTCCCGTGGAAAAAGGCTATTCCTCCTGGACGATCGCCAAGGACTTGCGTCCGGGAGAAGAATATTTATTCGAAAAGACGCTAGAAAAAATCAAATCGGCGCCTCATTGAAGTTCAATCGAGACGGCTATTTTTTCCGGTACTAACTAGGTATACTAACGCCATCCAAACAATGATTTCATATGTCATATCCATCCATTACTTGTCAAAGGATGATCTGTCATGCGTCTGTCTCGTCGGGAGGGTTTTACCTTAATCGAGTTGCTTATCGTTGTAGCCATCATCGGCATTCTGGCGGCGATCGCGGTCCCCAATTTTCTCAACGCTCAGTTGCGCGCCAAAATCGCCCGCATTCATGCGGATATGAAAGCAACTTCCACGGCCTTGGAACAATACATGCTGGATTGGAATTCGTACGTGGAAGACCACGATTGGCCTTCCGATGTTTCTCAACGCGGTTTGTTTCGTCTTACTACCCCTACGCCTTACTTATCCGCGCTTCCCGCCGATCCCTTTGAATCCCACTCCCTGCAAAATGCGGAAAAAAATCCTACTTTCGAATTCGGTTCGGGCAATGCAACCAGTTCCAGCAAAGCCTGGCCGAATCAAGCTTATCTCATCATTTCTACAGGCCCGGACTTGATGGAAGAAGTAACGAACAACGACCAATTTCCCTTTGGAACCATCATTCCCCAATACGATATGAGCAACGGCCTGAAAAGTTCCGGCGATATAGTGCGCATGGGAGGGCAATGGAATTCGGGAAATATCCGCATCGACGGAAAATGGCTGGTTCGGTAATCTTCGTCTTGAATGTGGTAGAGATAATCCTTCCCGATTTTTGGGGAGTACTTAAGATTTTTTTTTGAAATGCGAATAGCTTTTTTTAAATACTATGTTTTTTCTAGATTGCAAGATTAATGCTGGATTCCGAAAAAACTAAAGAACAACTCATCGAAGAACTAATTCATCTACGTCAAGAATTATCGGAAAACAAACGGGAAGAATTGGAACGGAAGAGAATCCGAGAAGAGCGGGAAAAACTCATCCTGGAACTGCGCGGAGCGTTGACTCAAGTGAGGACCTTGAGCGGGTTGCTTCCTATTTGCGCTTCCTGCAAAAAAATTCGAGACGAAAAGGGATATTGGAATCAACTCGAAAATTATATCCAAGACCATTCCGATGCGATCATCACCCACGGCATTTGCCCCGAATGCGCCGAAAAAATGTCTACGGAATATTCACGGCAATTTGCCTGATAAATCTCGTTGAAAAGCCGGCTCGCAGTCGATTCTATTCGTCCAATTCTAAATATACTCCATCCCGCTGACAAATCGGCTCTTTCCCTTGCCTATCTATAAGATTTCCGCACAATAAGCCTACGATGGTTCAATAAGAAATGGAATTGGGAGGATAAATCCATGCGAATCCAGAAAATATTTTTAGCTTGCTTAATCGGTTTAATAATCGCTTTCTTGACGATTCCCGCTATCGGGCAAGCCGCCGATAGACCGCCCGTAAAATGCCTGATGATGGGATTGGGAACGCATAACGAAGACAATCTGGTAGAAACGCTGGACTATATCAAGGAACATTATCCCAGCGTCGCGATTACCGCCACAGAAGATATTGAGGCGCTGCGGTACGAGAATTTGAAGAAATACGACGTATTGGCCATTAATAGAATTAAGGTGGATAACGGCAATCCGCCGGATTTCGTTAAAGATGGAATCGTCCGTTTTCTGCAGGAAGGCGGTGGATTGTTGGCCAATCATTTTTGCGTAGCCAACGTGCAGAATTGGCGCGACTCCATCGATATTCTCGGCGCGATGTGGGTTTCGGGAAAATCGACCCATAATCCCTACCACGAGTTTCGCGTGGATATCAAAGACGAATCCCATCCCATTCTCGAAGGGGTAAAACCGTTCACGACGAACGACGAACTGTATTTTAACCTTCTCATGCGTCCGGATATGAACGTCATCATGACCGCCTACGAAGAACGTTTTGGACGAACGGTGGCGGAGCCGATGCTGGCGACGCACTATTTTTTCAACGCCCGCTGCGTCTATTTCGCACTAGGCCATGACGCCGCATCATGCAAAGTTCCGGAATACCGCCAGATCATGGTTCAGGCGATCGAATGGGCCGCCTGCCGGCGTTAGATCTTACTCATGGAAACAATGACGGTTTCTCCCATTTCCCGCAGAAGGCTGTTGATCGGCGGCCTATCCGCATTTGGAGCATTAGGATTGTCCAATTCCGGATTAGCCGCCGATTCGGGAAAGTTGTCCGAAGACCGGCGCCGCTCCTTGATGCTCGCTTTGGAGGAAATGGAACCGCGATACGATCCGCAAGAGCGGATGGTAAAATCGTCCGTTTCCAAAGTGGGTTATCACACAACGCTATCTGAGGGAACGGTACACCCTACGCGGGAGTCATTGACCTACGCCGCCGCCCTTCTCGATTCTGGTAAGGAGAAATTCTATCGGCGGGCGGAGGACATTTTACGCCGGACGATTTCTCTCCAGGACCAAAATCACGCCAATAAGACTTATGGAATTTGGTCTTGGTATTTGGAAGAACCTTTGGATAAGATGTCGCCGCCTGATTGGAATTGGGCGGATTTCTGCGGCGTACAGTTGTTGGCGGCGTGGATCGGCCATCATGACCGTCTGAGCGGCGATCTTGCGGAACAGGTTCGCGAATCGATCCTCCACGCCGCCGAATCCATCAAGCGCCGGAACGTCAGCCTGGGATATACGAATATCGCCGTAATGGGAACCTACGTCGTCTTGGCTGCGGCGGAACAATTCGGCGTCAAGCCGTTGGAGGAATACGCTAGAGACCGGCTGCGGCGTCTTCACGCTTACATCCTCGAACAAGGAACGCTCGCGGAATACAACAGCCCCACTTATACTATCGTGGCGTTGGCGGAACTGTCGCGGATGCTTTTGCATTTGCGCAACGAGGAAGACCGCTCGCTGGTTAATGACATTCACAACTTGGCCTGGAAACACGCCGCCATCCGCTTCCATCCTCCAACGCGCCAATGGGCCGGACCCCATAGCCGCTGTTACAGCACGGACTTGCGGGAAAGGAAAAACTATCTCGCATTTCTGGAAGCGGCGACGGGAAACCAGCGGCTGATTTCCAAAGAAAATCCTTTGCCGCTAGGTTTGGATTATTACCGGTTGCCGATTCATTGCCCGCAAGAATCTATCGCCTATTACGCCAAACTGGACGAACCGCGAAATGTTATCGAAACCTTTGCGAAAGGAAAAACTCCCGTCATCGGGATGACTTATCTCCATCATCAATTTGCTTTCGGATCGGTCAATCATGGGGATTTTTGGAATCAACGGCGTCCGTTTTTGGCTTATTGGGGAACAGGGGAAAAACCGGCATACTTGCAGCTGCGCTTTTTGCATGACGGATACGATTTCTGTTCCGCGATTCCCTTTACGGCGCAGAAAAAAGGCGCCGCGCTGACTACGGTTTTATTGGCGACGAATTACGGCGACGCGCATCCCAGTTTGGATAAAGTGAAAAATGGGACGATCAAAGCCAAGGATTTGCGTTTGCGCTTCGAATTCGGCGCGGAAATCGGAGAATTGTCGCTTCCTGCTTCCATCGATCCCCAAAAGGAAATCGTCGCCGCCGACCGTAATATTCGGATTATAATAAAACCGCTTAGCGGACGTTTCGGCGATGAGGATTTTCGTTGGGAGACGGGCGGCAATGGCGAAAAACGCTGGATCGACGCCGTAGCTTGGTCGGGAGAAGAACGAAACGTCGATCTGTCGCGCCTGGGAGAAGCGCATTTGACTTTCGCTTTTCTAATCGCGCCCCAAGAGGAATCGGCGATTTCCTTCTCTTCCGCGCAAACCAAAGTGGCAAACGGCCGTTTGCAAGCCGCCTGGACAATCGGGGAAGAAACGCTCAATCTGGAATGCTTAGCGAAACCCGATGAGTTGAATGCCTTGCGCGACTCATTTTGGCGATAAATCCTAGGAAAGGATTTAGCTGCCCGTACAAACAATAATCGCGTCTATTTACGATTCGATGGATCGAAGATGAGCGAAATACAGGATTCTCAACAACACTTATCCGGCATTGTTACTCAGTTGAAAGAGGGACTCAACGCCGCCGCCGACGCCATCGAGAACACGGCGGATGGAAAGAATCTCGCCGCGGAATTGCGCCGCAGCCTTCCCTTATTGAAGCAAATGGAAGAGTGGGCGAAAACTCTGCCGCAAGAACGCACGCGCGCTACTCTTTTCTCCGTTATCGCCGCCTTGGACGATATGCTTTTGAAGGCGGTAGCCGAAGGACGGATATCGCCCGAAATTTACGGCGCCCATGAGGAAGAAACTTCCGCCCCATTTTTGACGGAAGCCATCATCGCCATTGGTCCGGAAATGGAAGTCAGCCATGACCGGATGAGCGTCAGCGCCTTTATTCCCAAAGAGTATATCAAGATTTGGACGCCGAAACTGGTAAGAGCCGGTTTGGAGAGACAGGGAATCGCCGTCGAAATCAGCGACAATAAAATTCAAAACCTGTTGAAAAAACCCGGCGTTATGCAAAAAACCGCCGTCGGCAAAGAACCCGTCTCCGGCGAGGACGCCGTCATTGTGGATGTCATCGGTTTGGAGAAATTGACGGGAAAGCCGTTTATCGACGAACGCGACCGCGCTAATTTGAAAGAGATCAACCGCATCATCGACGTCGCCCGCGATCAAGTCCTTCTGGAGAAAAAACCGGCGACTCCCGGCATTCCCGGCATGGATGTTTTCGGCGGGGAAATTCCCTGCATGGACGGCGCCGATGTTTCTTTTCCCGCGATCTCGAATACGATTCCAGCGGAGGAAGGCATGAAACTGGTTTCCACCGTAGACGGCTGCCTTTATAAAGAAGGCGACCGGATCGTCATCATGCCCGCCCTGGAAATCAAAGAAAACGTGGATTACGCCACAGGCAACGTCAACGCCTCGGTCTCCGTAACGGTGAAAAAAGACGTATTGACTGGCTTCAAGGTCGAATCGTCGCAGGATGTCGTGGTTCAGGGAACCGTCGAAGGAGCGAAAATCATCGCCGAAGGCAATCTCTTTCTGGAAGGAGGCGTTCAGGGAAAAGAGGAAGCCTACATTCAAACCCAAAAGAATATCCACGCCAAATTTCTCAACAGCGCCAGACATGTGGAATGTCAATTACTGACAGTGCAAGGCCCCGTGATACAAACGAAAATACGTTGCCGCCGCTTTTACGGCGAAGGAACGTCCGCGGAAATTATGGGCGGAACGATCGAAGCGGTGGACGATATTTGCGCGGAACAGATCGGCTCGGAAATCGGCGTCAAAACCGTCATCCGTCTCGGCCACGATGTCAACGATTTGGAAGAACGAATAGAAAAATTGAAGAAGGTCGTCCTTGCTATCCAGCAAAAATTAGAACTCTACAACAAATCGCTCGCATCCCTTGACCATTTGATGAAAAAAGGAAAAGAGTTGACGCCGCATCAGAAAGAGACGTATAGAAAATTGAATATCCAAATCGAGAAAGCCAAGGAATTGCTCGCCAGCAAGGAAGAAGAACGCGATAAGAAGGAATCGGAATCGGTGGACGCCAAAAACTGTCAACGCATGGTTCGAGCCAGAAAGAACATTTTCCCTGGCGCCGAATTTCATCTGTTCGATCGTTTTCTGGATATAAAAAAACCGACAGGGCCGGCATCCATTCAATTGGTTGGGGAATCGCTGGAGATTCTTCCTTACCAGGATCGAACGCTTGAAGAGGCGGGTGAGATAGAATGAACGATGAAATCTCCTCTCAAAACGGCGCAGCGCCCGAAGCATCCCCTTCCGAGCCAACTCCGGCGGAACGCAACGGAACCGGACAACGCGTCCAACAAAAAAGAGTCATCGACAAACTGCGCCAGAGCTCCGCTCGCAGGGATGTTCTCAAGAAAACGCGGATGTCTCTTGGCGAAGACAATTGCGCAGCGCGCGCTCAAGAATTCCAAGACGCGCTCATGGAAGGAGACGCTAATAAAATCGAGAACGAACGCTTGGAAATTAAACGCACGTTGGATCTGGAGCGAAAAACCAAGCGGATGTCCGCCGCCGCTATGAAATGCGCCAAGGTTTTTCTCGAACTGAGCGCCCACCTCGTCGAACAGAAACGCGCCGTCGAAGAAAAACAGCAGAGCCTCTCCGTCTATCAATCCGAAGAGAAGCGGAAAAATCTCAATTCCGCCGAACGGATCGAAGTCCACAACCTCGTCACTCAGTTGCGAACGCTGTTGCCAAATTACTTCGCTCTGCGCGATAAGACGTCGGGAATTTTTCAGACTTTATGCCGGATGCGAAGCAAGGAGCAAACGGAAGAATCCAGCTTGATGCGGTCCGCCGAAAACTATCTGCAATACGTCGAAGGGCCTCAGCGTGGCCATCTTGAAGTGCAGATCAAGGAAAAGATGAAGGACATGCCTTACGAACACCGCGTGGCCTCTCTCAAATCCTTCATCGAGAATCTCACGCGCCTCGCTCCCAGCATTATCCAAGCCGAAGTCGAACGGCTTCTCGAACTGGCGGAAGAATTTTACATCGAGGAGCATTACGACGACGCCGTCGCCGAACTGAATAAAGCGATGGAATACCGTCCCGCGCAGGAGGAGATTTATTCGCTGTTGGCAAAATGTTGGGCGCAAAAAGGCGAACGCGAACGGGAACTGGAGAATCTTGCCAAGGCCGTCGAATGCAATCCCCAAAACTTTCGGTTGGTTATGGCCTTAGCCGAAGCCCTCGAAGAAGACGGGAGAGATTTGGAAGCCATACCAATTTATCAAAAAGCTCTGGATATGCAGCCGGAGCAATTTTCTCTCACCGCTCATCTGGCGCGGTTGGCCTTCGACCGGCAATTATGGAAAACGGCTATTCCACTATTGCTAAAAATCATCAATAAAAAGACCGATTCCTTAAAGACGCTGCGGCGCTTGGGCATCGCCTTAATCCGAACCGGAGAATACGACCGGGGCGTCTCCATTTTGAAATCGGTTTTGCAGCGTGGAGAAAGAGACGGTCAAATCGATTTGAATTTGGGTCTCGCCTATCGCGCCAAAGGATTTTATAGCGATGCTCATCGTCATTTCCAAGCGGCATCCGCCGCTCTGCCCGAAGACTGCGAATCGGCCTATTGGCTGGCGGTTTCGCATTTCGACCGAGGCGATTTTCACGAGACCGAAACGATAATCCGCTCCATTATTCTACGTTGCTACGATCCGCCTCGGACAAGCCTTCTTTTATCCAAAGCGCTGCGGCGTTTGGGAAAAACGGAGGAAGCGGCGGCGATCCTACGGACTTTTATCGATCATGGAAACAAAGAAAGAGAGATTTTATTGGAATATGGACAGGTTTGCCTTCAAGCCGGAAAAGCGGACGAAGCCTACGAAAAATTGCAAACGCTCGTAAATCTCCATCCCTCCGACGAAGAAGTACGACTGGCATTCGGCCTGGCGTGCGTTCAATCGAAGCGCTTTCAGGAAGCGATCCGCTATATCGGCCCTATGGCGGGGTGATCGATCGGAATCAGCCCAAACGGTAATTCGGCGCTTCGCGGGTTATAAAAACGTCGTGGGGATGGCTCTCCTGCAAGCTGGCTTGGGTGATCTGGGTGAATTGTCCGTTTTCCTGCAAATCGCGGATGGCGCTGGCGCCGCTGTAGCCCATGCCCGCGCGAACGCCGCCGATCAATTGAAAGACGTGGCCGGATAGGCTTCCCTTATAGGGGACGCGCCCCTCGATTCCTTCCGGAACCAATTTTTGCACTTCCGTGACGTTGCCCTGGCCGTAACGTTCCTTGCTGCCTTTCTGCATGGCGGAAACGGATCCCATGCCGCGATAGAGTTTGAAGGTGCGGCCTTCGTAGATGATGGTTTCCCCCGGCGCTTCTTCCGTTCCGGCGAAGAGAGAGCCGATCATTACAACGTCGGCGCCCGCCGCGAGGGCTTTGACGATGTCGCCGGAATACTTGACGCCGCCGTCCGCAATCAGGACCGACTTGTATCCTTCCATGGCGCAAGCGCAATCGAAGATGGCGGAGATTTGCGGCACCCCCGCTCCGCTGATGACGCGCGTCGTGCAGATGGAACCCGGCCCCATGCCGACTTTCACGCCGTCCGCGCCCTTATCGCAAAGGAATTTCGCCCCATCCGCCGTCGCCACGTTGCCAGCCACGACGATGGCGCCGGGATATTCCTTTTTCACGCGCTCGATGGCCTGGCCTACGCGGGAAGTGAAGCCATGCGCCGTGTCGATAACGAGAGCGTCCGCGCCCATTTCCAACAAAGCCCCGGCGCGCTCCGTGGCGTCTTCCTCGCTTACGCCGATGGCGGCGGCCACCCGCAAGCGGCCCAAACGATCCTTGGCGGCGTTGGGATATCTTCGCTTCTTTTCGATGTCCTTGACTGTAATCAATCCCTTGAGCGCGCCTTGCGCATCCACGACGGGCAATTTTTCGATCCGGTTTTTATGCAGTACTTTTTCCGCTTCTTCCAACGTCGTTCCGATGGGGGCCGTGACCAAATTTTCTTTGGTCATGAATTCTTTCACCGCCCGGTTCGCATCCCCTCTATCGATGAAACGGAGATCGCGATTGGTGATGATGCCGACGAGGATGCCGTTTTCCGTGATGGGGATGCCGGAAATGCGAAAACGGGCCATTTGTTGCAGCGCTTCGGCGATGGTGGAATTCGGCTCCAACGTGACGGGATTGATAATCATGCCGCTTTCGGAGCGCTTCACATGATCCACTTCCGCCGCCTGCTCTTGAATAGACATATTTCGGTGAATGACGCCGATGCCGCCTTCCTGGGCGATAGCGATCGCCAGACGCGATTCCGTCACCGTATCCATCGCCGCCGAACACAAGGGTATGGAAAGTTTGATATCCCCGCCGAAGCGAGTGGATAAATCTACGTCGCTGGGCAATATCTCGGAATAGCCGGGCAGGAGGAGAACATCGTCGAAGGTGAGAGAAACGGAAATGAATTTTTGATCGCGTTTTAACATTTTTCAGCCATTTCTTGCGTTTTCTAATAATCCTTTATTTTTAAAAAGCGGACGCCGCTTCGGGAGTAAAGGCCTATCGCCTATTTCCTTTCGAGCAAGAATCGGAAATGTATAAAAAAGTATTATATCTGAAAATTCGGAAAAGGCGGCTAAAGCGCTCGATGATTCCAATTCTTTCCGCTTTTTCGCCAAGCGCCGCTTTTGATCTTTCCCAATATAAAATAAAGGTCCTTAAACAGATTCAGGCCGACGCATCCCGCCGACCTGAATCGAATCTTCTTTACTACGATACAGTGAAAACGAATTATATCATTCGGGACTCGTTATAGGAGTTACGCCCGTAATCGGCTGGATGCCCGTCGAAATTTCCAAATCATGCGCGAAGCCGCTGGGGAAGTACAACACGTTGCCCGGCAGACTGGGAACATCGCCCGCTTTATGAATCGTTCCAAACCGGTCGAGAACGTACATGCCGACGATCTTGCCGTCTTCGCCCGGTACTAACGTCAAATCGCGGGCGGCGTCAAAGCCCAAGTTGACGAAATTTTGTTCGATGCCAGGCTTGACGAAATTGTCCGCCGCTTTCTTGCCCGCCGCATTGACGATGAAGACTTCGCCCAGGCGCGTCAGCAAGCAGAAGCCGCCGCCGTTCGGCATTACTTCGATATCTACGGCGATGTCGTAGGCGTAGAAAGGCGGATTGGCGAAGTAGGGAGCGTTAACTGACGGGTCCATATTCCCGGTCTTGGAATCTTCCCAAGGCGCCGGAAGAGGATTGCCGCTCTCGTCTTCCATCATAGTATGCACTGCGCCATAACCGTCGAGAATCGCATAACCGTCCGTTACTTTCGCGGAAGGCGCATAGACGGGCTTGGAGACGTCGGAACGATTGGGATCGATTTTAATCGGCTGATAGAGACGATTGACATCAACGCCCAACGACGCCGCTTCATCGCTGCGTTTTTCGGAATCGGGAATCACCGCGCCGGTCAATTCCACGACCCGCGTCATCACTTCGAGATCGCGAGCGATGGGGAAGCCTTCGCCCCCGGAGAACAAGAAATAGGGCGCCAACCGGCTTTTCGCGTTGCCATCATTATCCAATCCGTCGTAATCCGTTTTGTAAACCGGTTTGAACTGGAAGAGATCGAAGAATTTATCTACGCCATCCGCATTGTCGGAAATCAGCTTCATAACTTCAGCGTTGTTCACGTAATGAACGCCGGCGAAAGCGTCCAGAATATAGTAACCTTGGAAGGCGTTCGTCATTGACCGCCAATCCACGGCGACTTCCATATCGCGGGCTACGCCGCCTTCTACTCCGGGAATGGAAACGTCAAAACCGAAGTAGGGCATAAAGGCCGGAGCGCTGGGATGTTCTTCGTTGTATTTCTTCATATCCGCCAAGTAATCCATCTTCGGCGCGCTTCCCGGCCCTTCGGCGGGCATAGAAGGCCCGGTGATCATTAACGGATGTACTCCCGCGTATTTGTCCAGCGTATAGATGCCCGTCAGTTCGTCTCGGCTATTGGCTACGACTTCCAAATCGCGGAAGGCGTCGAATCCCAAGTTAAACATATCGAATTGAGTGGGTACGCCATTTTGATCTACTTGAAACAGAGGAACCTCGGCGGGATCCAGCAGTTCCCCATGCGCCGTGCGAATGACGCCGTAAGTATCCATGCCGACTGCGCCGTTGATATCGGGAGAAGCGTTAAAATCGGAGACGTTTTTCGCGCCGTCGAACATACCGGCGGGCGTCTCAGCGCCTTGACCTGGCGCCCAGGCGTCGCCGAAATGCATCCGCACCCAATCGATTTCCATTTTCTGGGTGCTGCCGCCCGACGTGCGGCGGAAGGCGATTTCGCCGAATTCGCCCGTGGAAATGTCGTCCGTCCGATCGCTCTCGTAAACGAGAGTGCTGTTCACCCAACCTCTGATCAAGGAATGCTTATCGCCGGGAACATCGTCGATGATAACGAGGCGTATGATCACCCATTGATTGAAGCCGCCGGTGCGGACGTCTTTCACTCCGTTGCCGTTGCGGGAATCGTTGGTTTGTCCGAATTCCCAACCCGCGGCGCCTTCCGTATCGCTGACGGCGACATGGCCTAACGTCCAGTAATTTCCCGCTGAGTTGGTGATATCGATGACGGACTTTTGGGAATTGGTGCCGAGGTCCTTGATGCGAACCGCCAGGGTCATGCGCCCGTTCCACTTGCTGTAGATGTTTGTCCCGAACAGATAACCGCGCGCCCAGTTGCTTGCGCCCGGGGCGTTGGGATCGTCAGCGTTGTCGTCGAGGCGCGACCAAATGCCGCCGTCCTGGGCGTCGGCGCGGAATTTAATTTTTTCGTAGATCGGGCGGCCGTTGGTTTCCCCCGAACGCGGCTGCCAATCCGTTCCGCCTTCATCAACGATGGTTTGCGGCAACTTGCTTCCATCGTAGACAAAATCCCAGCTGCCGGTCTGGGCGAATGCGCCGGGAACCGCCAGCAGCGAGAAACATGCGATTCCACAAAAAATATATACGGGGAGCCTTGCTCTTTGACCGAACACAGTACCTACCCTCTCATTATTCTTTTTCATAGTAGTTAAATCTTTCTGGGTTCGATTATTTACAAAGTAATTGGTCATTTGAACCCCCTTTATTCTGGGTCAGAAGTATTCTCTAGTCCATTGAACGGGTTCGGAAAGCGCAAGAGCGCCCATATAAAATACTTTATTAATAGAAGAAAAATGCGCTAATGTCAAGAAAAAAAAAGGCTTTAGGACAATTTTCGTCAAAATAGAATTGACTTTGAATTCGCCTTCATCCCATGTCCTCAACCGAAAATCAAGCCGATAGGCTCTTTGTACAATATCACATTTTTCCGCATAAAGAAACGTCTGGAGCATTTCTTTTTGCAAAAGAATCCTCATTCCCATCGAAATTTTAGATATAAGAGCGAGTTAACGCTCGTTTTATCCAGAAAATTCCGTCTTTCGCAACGTCCGGCTTCGTCCCTTGGAGCGGTCTGTCTTTGCGGCGCCGACATCCGAATGGAGATAGACCTCGATTACTGTTTCGGCATCCGGCGATGCGCCGCCTTGATTCTATATCTTTTTCCAGGAAACTTTAGCATAATTCAGAAAAAATTTAAATATCCCATACTCTATAAATTACATTAACCCAAATTTCGCGGAAAGAAAGCGCGATCCTCGTTAAGACGCTGTTTCCATTATACAAACGGAGAAAAAAAATGATAGACCAGAATGCGCAGAAAGATATAGGAATCCAAGCGGCTTCCAACAATCGTCTTCCGGGAGCGGAGGAATCCGGCGTCCGCGCATCTCAACTTTGGTTAGTTTTTTTTTCCATCGCCCTGTTTTTCTATCTTTTTTTGTCCATCGGGAGCATCAACGCCAGATATGTAGATTATGGAGACGGCAATTACCTCTATCTATCTTGGCGGATGGCGGAAGGCGAGCGATTGTATCGCGATATTCCCAGCCCGCAACCGCCGCTGCATTTGTTTCTCGGCGCTCTCTTGGTGAAATTGGGAGACGGCGACGCCGGCATAGTGCGTTTGTGGCAAGCCGTACAACATTCGTTGACGGCGTGTTGCGTCCTCGCCATCGCGCTGCGGGCGTTCGCCAGCCTCGAAATCGCTTGTCTGGCGGGCGCCATCTATATCTTTCTTCCCGAAGGAGTCTGGTGGGCGGCAGGTTATCAATCGGAACCTTTGTTAATTTTATTACAGTGTTTCAATCTGCTTCTTCTTTTGAAAGCGTTTCAATTCGAGCGTCCCTCTCCGTCACTATACGCCGCCGCGTTCGTCTCCGTTCTATGTTGTTTTACGAATATGACGGCGCTTCCCTACGCGGCGCTGCAATGGTTCTTCGTTTGGCTTCTTTACCGCCAAGGCTTTTGGCGCTATACCCTTGCCTTGCTTGTTCCGGGATTTTTGTTGTTGTCGATCATGCTTGTCTACAGCGAAGGCCAATACCTTGAATACGTCTTCTTCCAGCAAGTGGGTACCTATCCGATGGAATCGCTTAAGGGAACTTTGAGTTATTTCCTCGGCAAATTGAATCAGGAAGGGGGGGATATTCTCTTTTACGAGGGGGGATTCGTTTTCGCCGCCCTGTCGGGCTTGTTTCTGTATTCCGGGGACGAACGTTGCGTTTATGCAAAACCATATATCTTATGGTGGGCGATTTTTTCACTCGGTTCCATCATTTTCGTAACGAAGGGCGGAACAGTGGAATACATCTTCACGATCGGCGAACCGGCGGCGGCGATTTTTTCCGCTTATTTTTTAGCGAATCTTTTCCTTGCTTCCGGCTTTCCCAACCGATGGAGAGAACTATTCGGCGATACTCTCGCGTTCGGCAAATTCGTTCTCGCCGTTTGCTTGTTTCTCCCGGCTGTGTTCATGAAGCCGCTGACGCTGTTGAATTGGACATTCTCCAACGCCGTTCGTCCCATGGAAATCGAAACGAAACAGGGCCGCGTCCAAGCTAACCGTTCCGTCATCTTCGAAATTCCCGGCGATGAGATGGAATGGACGGCGAAGTATATTAGAAAAATGTGCCCGGAAGATAAAACCATTATCTCGCCGCCATATTACGCTTTTTTGGCGAAAAGAAAAATAACGGAAAACGCTACCTGCCTCTTCATGATGGCCCATGCTTATTTCAACGAGTGGGCGCGGTTGAAGAAAACGCGCAACCTGACTTTGGATCTCCCGTCCTTGTCGGATATGAATTACGCCCTTCATCCCAGCATCCCCGCCTATAGCGAAGAATCTCTGCGCCATCTCGTGGCCATGTTCGATCAGGACGCTTCGCTGCGGCGGGAGTATCCCGTCATCGCGAAATTTTTGGAATTGCGGCGTCAGATCATGAGCAAAAAAGTCGCCTTGATTCTCAAAAACTCGAATCATTTCTATTTTCTTGTTCCTCCGTTGGACGAAGCGATTCGGAATTCGTGCCGAATCGCCGACGAACAACCCATCATCTCGTTCAACGGCGATCAGCCCCCCGCCCTTCTTCCGCGCGAAGAGCGAATTACGGCTTATGTTCCCAAGTGAATGATGAATGATGAATGATGAATGATGAAAAAAATCAATAAATCAAACAACGCGATCCATCCAACAATTTCTCACTCACCGGACATTTGCCCTAAACGGAAAATGCCCCTTTAAAGGGGCAAACGGCATTAGCCCGCCGTTTCAACGGCGGGGCGGCAGGTCTTTTCTTCCCGCAATCGCCGAGAGCATTTCCTCGGTAAGAAGGCTCATCATTCATCACTTATCATTCATCATTTTTTCCTTCACTGGCGGATTCCGCTTCCGCGTCCGAGATGGGAAATTGCAGGGTGAATGTCGTACCATGCTTGGGAATGCTTTTTGCGTCGATGCGCCCTCCCATTCCCTCGACGATGCTTTTGGAAATATACAATCCCAGTCCCGTCGATTCGTCCGATCCCCGCGTCGAATAGAAGGGTTCGAAGATATGCGTCAAGACTTCGTACGGCATTCCGGGACCGTCGTCCGTTAAAGAGATTTCCATTCTTTTTTCGCCCTCTTCTTCCATCGGAGAAGCGGCGATGCGGATGGAGCCTTCGCCCTCCAGAGCTTGGAAAGCATTCAATAGAATATTGGAAAAAACCTGGATCAGTTGATGCCGCTGCCCGAAAAGGAAGGGCAGATTTTCCGGCAGGTCCATCGAAACCTTCACGTTCTCCTGAGCGTATTTGACCAGGCGCAGCGACCGTTCCATTACGTCGCCGACATCGAGGAATTCCGCCCGCTCCCGGTCTTTGCGCAAAAAGCCTTCCAAATGCAGTTCTCGTAACAAGCTGAGAAAAAGTTCCGTCTCGTCCAGGATCGTTTTCTTGCTCTCGCCAGGCGGCAGCAATTCCGCCTCAGCCCGAATGTTGAGCACCGGCTTCTTCAAATCGTGCAAGAGATTGGCGGTAACTTGTCCTACCAAGGCCAGCCGTTCGAGATGAATCAATTCCCGCTGTTTTTCTTCCAACAAATACGTTGTTTTGCGCACCGCCTCGTCCTTGGCGCTTATCGTATAAAGCCCCAAACCAACGACTAGAACCAGCGCGATCATGCTGCCGCCTATGGCGATTTTAAATAGACGCCCCCGCCTCGCGTCGATGCGAATATACAAAATTCCCAAAGGTTCGTAATTATCGCCGACAATGCTTTTAGCGGCGTAATTTTCAGCGTCGAGAGGAGGCCAATCGGGATGGTCGATATCGAACGCCCAAGGATAGAGGGTGATTTCTCCGCCGTTGGGCGCGATTTTACGGATGATAATCCGGTTGATGTAAGGGTACTGCGCCTTAAGTTCCACAACCCTCCGCTCAATGCGTCCGGTGTCGATCTCCGTAACGTCTTTGCCTGCGAGGAAAGGCTGAAAATCGCGCGCCAAAATATCGGGCAAACTTTGGACCGCCTCCTCATGCGTCTTCGCCGCCCAAAGCAGAGCTACGAGAACGCCGATCAAAACCACGCCGAAAAAGAAATAAACGAAACGATTCACGACGAATTCGATTCCTGCAAAATTCGAGCCTTGCGCCGTCCGGAAGACGATAGAATTTTTCGAACGCATTCCATGGGAAGGAATGGATTCCGGCTATCTAACAATAGATGGAAAATGGAAAGATTCAACCGTAAAGAGAAGGCTGGCCGAGAGCAGAACCATTTGACGGTTCCTGGCGCAAAATGACGCAGACGGCGTGCAACAGAATCGAGAGATAATGCCGCTTCACCGCTTCCTGGATTCGTTTTGTTGGAAAATCCCGCCGCTTTCTTTATTTTGGCTTGCGTTCGCTTGCCGCTGTTGTATGGTAATCTATACTTTTTTATCCGTACTTGAAACTGGGGAATTTACAATGGAATTATATTCAACATTCATTAAATCGATCGAAAAGTACGCCGATTGTACGGCGTTGGAATGGGAAGACGGCCATTTAACTTTTCAAGAGTTAAAAGATGGCATTAACGCGGCAGGGCGCGCTTTAAAAAAGAGAAAAAACGGCGAACGCAGCAATATCTGTTTGGTCGCCCCCAATACGCCATATTTTTTTTATGGACTTATGGGCATCCTTAGCGCTGGGCATGTCGCCGTTCCCCTCAATCCCCTGCTCAATCCCGAAGAACTCGCCGCCTTGATCGCTCATGCGAAATCTTCCGTTTTGTTGTACGATCCACTCTTGTCGGAAAAAGTCCAGCAGGCCGCGTCTCAGATGAAAATAAAAATCGATTTGATTCCCCTCCCGCAGTTGTTGGAAAACAATTTCCCCATTACGGAGAATCTTCTTCCATCGATCCAACCGGACGACGCTTCGATGATCCTCTATACCTCCGGCACGACCGGCGATCCCAAAGGCGTCATACTCACTCACCGCAATATTTACGAAGATTGTCTCTTATTCACCACCGTAATCGATTTCAGTCCCGCCGATACCCTGCCTTTGATGCTGCCGTTGTTTCATACATTCGCCATGACCGTCATTCTGTTCGGAGCCCTGATGCGGGGTTCAAAAATTCGGCTCTACCCGCAATTCACGCCGCAAAAGATTCTCGAATGCATCGTCCAAGATTCCAGCGTCATACTGGTCGCCGTTCCGCCCATGTTTTACATGCTGGCTCGTTTCGCGCCGGACGGCATTGCTTCCCAACACCATATTCGAATGGCGGTATCCGGGGGCGGTCCATTGCCGATGGAGGCGTCGAATGCCTTCCAAGAGAAATTCAACCATGAAATCCTGGAAGGGTATGGCCTGACGGAGACGTCCCCCGTCGTATCGGTGAACCTCCCAGGGAAAAATAAGCCCGGAACCATCGGCCCTCCTCTTCCCGGCGTAGAAGTCCAAGTGCGCGACAATGATGGAAATACCCTCGGCTGCCATGAAGTCGGCGAACTCTGCGTGAGAGGCAAAATCGTCATGCAGGGGTATTATAGAAATCCCGAAGCCACCCAAGCGGTATTCTACGAGGATGGATGGTTCCGCACCGGCGATCTGGCCCGCATCGACGAAGAGGGATATATGCAAATTGTCGGCCGCGCCAAAGACCTTATCGTTTGCGGCGGCGAAAACATCTATCCCCGCGAAATCGAAGAGACGCTGCTTCGCCATCCCGCCGTCGCGGAAGCGGCAGTAGTAGGCCGTCCCCATCGATTGCGCTCGGAGACGCCCTTCGCCTTCATTGTCCTGAACGAAGACGCGAAAAGCGAAATTACGGAGTCCGAATTGCGCAAACACTGCCGCGCGCATCTTGCGGAATATAAAATTCCGGAAGGCTTTTCCTTCATCGAGGAAATGCCGAAAACCGCTACCCGCAAGATCCAAAAAGAGGAACTGAAAAAGATTTATTTTAATAAGAATCCTAAAAATTGAACGCCGTACGCCGAGAGGATAAGAAAAAGAGAAAGAAAATCTCCGAAGATTCGCATTCGATTTGGACAAGAAGCGTCCAAAATCCGCTTGCGCTTATTGCCTATAGAAAAGAAGAATATATAATACGAATTTCTTGGAAAGAAAAAACGCGCCGATGGCTCAATTGGATAGAGCACCTGACTACGGATCAGGAGGTTGCAGGTTCGAATCCTGCTCGGCGCATACTTGATTTTATTAGACTTACGCCGCATTAATTCCACTCGATAAAATTTCCCATGCTACCCCAGTGCTACCACTAGAGAGAAAACGGGGCGTTTTTTGGGCGGATCGCCGAACGGATCGCGAAACAAAAAAACAGCCCCGGAATGAATGATTCCAGGGCGTTCGGTTCGTTTCATATTTCTAAGGTTTTCATCCACCGGTTTATTCTTCGGCTTTGGCTTCCGCTTCCAGCCGCCTTTGATGCTCCGCCGCCGCCTTGCTCCATTCTTCGGGCGATACGGGCGAAGGAACAAGCAAGACTCCGCCGCGCTGTTCGGTTATCTCAAATTTCTTGACGAACATCCCTAAATGCTTACCCAAAAGTTCCAACGCTCGAATCTTGTCAGCCGCTTTGATTTTCCCAACCTTCGCAAAAGCGATAGTTCCTATTTCCTGGACGACTCTGTCCGCGTCGATTTCTGTCCGGGCGGAACGCTCCGCCAATGCCTTATCAATCGCTTTTTTGATTTCAGGTTTTTTCAAGTTTTCTTCGCCGATTGCCCCGGCTGTCCGGGGGGAGTATCCCGAACGGATCGCCGCTTGTGATGCGTTCAGGTCAAGCAAGTATTCCTTAACGAATCGCTCTTGCCGTGGGTTCAACTTTTTCGACGTTCTCATCGGATGCACCAGCTTATACACTTTTTCTAAAAACTTGCGCCCGCGTATGCGTTGTTAGGGATAATGTCATCGCCTCAAAAGCCCTAGAGATTTCTCCCCCCTATCCCCCGCCCCGCTGGATGTCGCCGCCGGTTCAACGTCAATCCAGAGTCTGCAATCATGGCAAAAGACGGACGAATGCGCCGGGGCATGGCAAAGGACGCGCCCGCATGACGGGCATTCCGCCGGAAACAACGGCTTCTCTATGAGGTCTTCGGCTTCGTTCATAATTGCTTTCCATGTCAAAAGTATATTCCTAAATCGCCTATAAGAGAACATTCTCGCTAGTCATAAGATTCATCGGCTTCTCTGGAATCTTGCGCCCTATGGCAAGGAAACGGCTTTCCCGCCGGTTTGCCTTGAGACGATTCAACAGCCGCGCCGATGGATTCCACGGCCACCGCCGCCGCGTCATCCGGGCCGTAATGCGTTTGACGTTGAATCCGTTCCATCGCCGAAAGAAAGCGGGCTACAGCCCAAACCGGCCAAGATGCAAGTCGCCGCCGAACCCATTCTTCCGGGACGCAGTCTCTCTTCCCGGCCACCGGGGGGGCTGATGCAGCTTCCTTGACGGATTCCCCCCTCTTTGCGTTTCTATAACCTTGGCGGGGCGGCTAATCGTGCTAATCGTGCTAATCGCTTCATAAGCAATTGATTTTTCTTGATTAAAAATTAGCCGCTCCTTGGCTAACGATGTGCTAATTTCTGGCTGTTCATCCGGCGTTAGCCCTGTTTTAGCACAAATTAGCCAAGCGTTAGCCGTTTGGCAAATTCCCGTAAGTGGTTGATTTATTGAATCTTGGGTTATACCGTTAGCACAATTAGCCATATTAGCCGCCCCGCCGCATTCGCGGGGCGTTATGTCATCCGGCGGATTGAAAACGAATTTTGTTGTTAAGGGGGCTATCATGCGGCTTTGACTCCCCCTTTTTGGCGGAATACTTTAATAGCGTTTTCGAGTTCTTTTCCGTAAATCGTGGGATCGATTTCATCCGATAGGATGGATGGATTGATTATCCAAGCGTCTTTGATATCTCCACCGCCCGTTACGGCTTGGAGTAGAAAACCGTGCGAAACCAGGATTGAAACGATTACCCGCGCCCGCCGTGCGAATCGGATCGCACGGGAACCGCCTTGATAAATGTCTTTCAAGCGGATCGCTTCGCCGGGGAGTTCGATGTTGCGAAATATCCATGCCATTGTGCGGCGGGCTAAATCAAGATCGGGATCGTCTTGCGCGCATTCGAAAAGCCGAATGGCTTCGTTTGTGTGATGGATTATGATGCGGATCGCAGATTCTAGGGTTTCATTTGTTATCATCTCTGCGTCAGGCTTATGAAAAACCTCGATAACCGCCGCTACCCGCAGAACATTTTCGGGGGCTTTATTCGCCATGCTCCGAATGCTTTGAAGGGGGCCGCCTTCCCCCATTGCGGTTTCGATGCGGTTGTGAAATCCAATCCATAGAGATTCCGCTTTTTGTTCAAGACGGATCGTCCAGGGCTGTAATTCTTCCGTCGTTTCTTCGCGGATCGGCCAGGACGATTCAAGCAAATCGCGAACGCGGGAACAATAACGCCGAAAAGCGGGATCGTCATGGATGTTTTTTCTCATCTCATCGGGATTAATTAAGCGCTCTCCAATGCGTGAAGCGGGAAACGCCGGAAGAAAGCGGGATAGAAAGCCTTGATCGCCTAACGTTGCGTTACTCAAAAATGCTTGGGCTATGCGCCTTTGCAGCATGAGATGGATAGAAAGCCGCCGCCCCGCCATATAATGCGCTCCGTCCTTGGCGCGGACGCGGGAAATAGTTCCCCCGCCCCATAATTCTGAAAGCCCAGCCGCCGTCTTTGTCTGGTTCTCATCACTCATGGCGTAACCGCCTAGAAACCGCCCGCCCTCATCGGAAAATAGGCCAAGGGCGGGAATGGCTTCCTCAAACAACCGACATAATCCCTCAAACGTTGGTTCGCTGAAAATCAAAAATGGTTTGCGGGGCGGGAGAGGTTCAGGGCCGATTTCGTTTAGGCTTTCCTTCCGCAAGAATCGCTCTTTATTTTTTGACGAAAGCGCTTCACTCCGGGCTTTTTCCCATATCGTCCTTTCGTCGTCAAATTCTTGACGCGCCCGCTTGTATTCTCTCATCCGTTCCTCTTGCCATCGCCGATGTTCGAATAGCGCCAAAGTGTCAACCGTCGATTTCCGTTCTCCGCTTTCGCCGATGGTCAGAAAGAAAAGCGATGAAGGACGTTTGTCTCCCCGGATCAAAACATCGACGAATGGTTGAACGCAAAGCGCCGCCGCCGCCAAGATCGAATTTCCAACGATAGCGGCGGGGGCTTGCGTGTAGCGTTGAACGGCTTGGGCGGCGGGGCTAAGGATGGGGCCAAGGGCTTCTAAGGGATACGTTTCCGGCGGCTCGGTTTCCCGTTCCAGGGGGATAGGGATTGTCGATTCTGCGCCGCCGGGGGCGGTTATGACGGGCATAGCCGATGCGGGCGGCGGTTCGTATTCCGGGGCGAGTTCCACTAACCGGCGCAACTCATCCGCCGTTCCGCCGGAAGCCAACCAGTCGGAAACATCGCCCTTTTCGGGAAGCCCCGGAAGAGGAACGATCTTGACGGATCGCGCCGCGCCGTGGAGAGACGCCGCCACATCCGCCACGCGTTTTTGACCGGGTTCGTCATTATCGGAAATAATGACAACATCGCGCCCGGCTAGTAGGCGCCGGGCGTCCTCTTGGACGAGATTCCATTTTCCCGCGCCTTGCGGGGCCGTCGTTGCGAGAAGGCCAAACGCCCGCAATGCGTCCGCGTCCTTCTCGCCCTCGACGATGAAAATGGGTTGACTCTTATCGGCTTGGATCAATTCGGGAAGCCGATAAAGAACGCGCCGGACGCCGTTCATGTCCCAGATATGGCCGCCGTTCCCGTCGGGCCGCCTCTGTTTAAACCCCTTCGGCTTAAACCGGCAAACTTCGAATAAGAGATTTCCCTTTTCATCTTGATAGGGATAGGCTTTAGTCTGGATCGGTTTTTCGCCCGTGGGCTTCACCGTTGACGCTGGAAACACCGGGCCGTGGTTCTTACCGCATTCGCATGAGCCGTCTAACCGATGAGGATAGGTTTGCCCGTTCGGATCGGGCTTGAGGTTTCCCGCGTATTCTTGCCTGCTACAGTGAGCAAAAAGACCATCGCCGGAAAGAAAGCCATGACAACGTTTCCCCTTGCCTCTAGGCATTTCATCGTATCCGCCGCATATAGGGCAGGGTGAATTTTTTGTAAATCTTCGCTTCTCGCCTTTTACGCAGGATGGATTGGATGGTACATTACTATTTGAAAAACTGTTATTTTGTGATATGCTTTGATTGTTCACTTGTAAATAACCTCAATTCCCGCCCGCATTGCTTGCCAGAGCGATACGGGCGATTTCGTTTTTAGCGGACGCCATCGCCGCCTTCGCCTTTGTTTCCGCCGGAAATTACAGAGATGGTAACATGCCAACGCAAAAAAAGGCGTTATCGCTTCTATGTCGAATGGGGCAATCATCGGCTTGAGCCTTCCGCCGCCGCGCCCGCGCCATCATCGGAAGTTGACGTTCGAAGCCGTTCATCTATCCATGCTTGCAGGTCAGACGCTTGATAGCGAATCGCCTTCGCCGAAATCTTCAAAAATCGCGTGCCGCCGCCGCGCCATCGCCAATTCCTTAGCGCCGATACGGTAAATCCCAGAAATGCCGCCGCTGCTCTTTCGTTCAATAACGGTTGGTTTGATGTTTCCATAATTCGTTTCACCTTCGTCCTTTGTCAAATTTGACAAAATTTTTAAAATGCGGAGCGTATTGTCGCTCTGAATGTCCGTTTGTCAATACTTTTTTTTAAAAAAATGTAGATTGATGGTAGGTGCTTGCGGATTTGTGGCGGAATTTAAGGTTTAATCGATGCCCGGCGAGCCGGATCGCCGGTCTTCCCAGGCCGCCCCGCGAAGGGCGGCTAGGGAAGGGCTAAGC
>JBFMBP010000112.1 GCA_040755155.1 Candidatus Omnitrophota bacterium
ACTTTCGTCTTAAAAACTCCGTCGTATTTCTTTTGGATTCTCTTCATTTCGGAAAACCTCCTTGCCTACTCTCGGCAAGCCGATTTTCCACCTTAACCCCCTGTCTAAATTTTGGGGGACATTATACCGCTTTTCAATTTGGGTTCTTTCGCGTTTCGTTGGCGCGGATAGAATTTCAAAATCGTAAGCGGCAAAAAATTCTTTTGCTTTAGGTCGTATCGCATCCCACGGCGGATTGCCCAACACTACATCAAATCCTCTGCGTCCATGCGGAACGCCGGTGGGGTAAAACGCTTCGGGAAATGTCAAATCGTAGGGAATGGCGGGAATGCAGGTTCCGTTGCGCATCAGGGCGTATAATTCGTCTCGGCCAAGAGGAACTATTTCCGGTGCGACGCCCAAGCCGCGCGCCAGCATGTTGCGCAAGGCTTTGTTGTCCGGCAGCGTCTCCGGCAAGTCGCGGGTTTGCGCGATGGAAGAAACTAGCGCTTCATACGCCCCATCGTCGCAGCGCTCCGGCCCCAGCATAACGCCGCCGGTCCACGCCGCCGCGAGAGCACGGAAGGGAGCGAGTTTGCGATCCATCTCCCGCTTGAGCCGAGTTTTGTCTTCCATCTGGGCCAGCGTTACTCCTACTTCGGCTTCCAGGCGGGAAACATAGCGAATGGCGTCATGCAAGGCGTCGCTTAAATCCGTTTGAATCATCTGCTCCCAAAGATTTTCAATTCCTTTTTGGCTTCCCGGGCGCCGGAGCAGATCGGTCCAGAACGGCCCGGTGAGCGAATCGCCCACGATCAGGCGATGATCGAGAAACGTAAGCGGCAGCCCTTCGCCGTGGGCTTCGATCCAGAGCGAGAGCTTCGCCAGTTCCACCGCCAGCGGATTCTTATCCACGCCATAGAGGCAATGCACCGCCGCCAAACGGCGGCAGAGCGCCTCGGCCTTGCGCTGCGAGACGCCCGATTCCTCCCGTTCCGGCGCGCGGCTGGGAAGGTATTGGAGCATTTCGTCGTTGGGATCGGGCAAGTCGACGATGCGCTGCCGCAGCTGCCGCGCTTCCTCCAAGGCGGCTTTGCGTTCCTCCTCGGTTTTTGCGCGTTCGGCTCGGCTTTCCGCTTTCAAGGCCAGCTCGTCGCATAATCGGCAGGCTTCGTACAACGCTTCCCCCAAATAGCGGCAGGCTTCGACTAAGAAATGCCCGCTGCCCATCGCCGGATCGAGAACTTTGATCTTGAGAATTTCCCCCGGCTGGGGATTATCCTTTGGACATCGTTCCGCTAAAATTGGCCCCAAAGTCTCTTGCGTTAAAAATCGAACAAAGGAATGAGGCGTATAATAGGAACCGGTGGCTTTGCGTCCCAATCCGACGCGGAGATAAAAACGTCCGGGGGGAATTTCTTCCATCCATTCCACCTTGGTCTTCTTGCCTCGTCCGGAGGTTTCTTCCTCTTCTTCCGGTTCTTCCAACTCGTCTTCATTCGTTTCATCCGCAGGTTCTTCTATCGGTTGGAGCGGCTTGTATTTCTCGCCCTGAGCTGCGGGAACAACTACTTCCAACTTGCTGCGGCGCAGGCGGCACATGAGTTCGGTAGCAATTCCCGGCTCCAATTCGAGCAGCGCTTCATAAACGCGCCCCAGGTCTTCCACATCCAACGGTCCGTAATGCACTCGTTCGCGGGAACTCGCTCCGCGTTTTCGGGGCGTCGTCCACAACAGCCGGTCGAGCAGCAGCGCCGCGCCCCGTTCTCCCCAATGCCAGCGGGAGAGAATCGGTGCGGCGGCTTTGCCGAACAGCGCGCCGCCTAGAGGCTTGATATTCAATTCGGCGCATTCGAGTCCGCTCTCGAACATGCGAAAAATGGAACGCAATCCTTGTTCCAGAAATTCGCCCGTTTCCGCTCCGCGATCCAAAATATCGCGAACGACGCGAGTCAACGCCATGCTGGGCGAATAGGAGTTCCGCCAAAGACCGCTGGATGCGAAACTTAACGCGCGGGCGGGATCGTCGGTGGATTCCAACTTCAAAACGAATAACAGCCGGTATACGGTAATCAACCCTTCGCGCCACAGGTCTTTCGCCAGTTTTTCCCGATCTGCGCATTGCGACAAATACTCCCGATTCCGGGGATGATCCAATACCTCTTGCACGAACTTTTCAACCGCTTGCCGCGCCTGGACCCGCAGTTCTTTAGTAACGCGGGTTTGCTGCAAGCGCGCCTGTTCGACCAATTTCGGAATGGATTGAATTCCAGCTGGCGAGGCCAGCGCCAACAGCAGAATATACGAGTCGGGAACCTCCCGGCTGCGTTTCCAAAGAGGATCGATTTTAATGACGATCTGCGAATCGGGACGGGCGGGATCGCCAATTAACAGACGCAACTCCACGCCGTTGGTAATCAGCCCCAAACGTTCGCCTGAAGCGAGCAATACCCGTTGCGCGATGCGGGTATGACTGTAGCGATAGGCTCTGCCCCGTTTGGAGGGAGCATCCAGATCGATGTCGAAATCGACTGCCCATACGCGCAGTTGGATTTTCCCGTCTTGAGAGACCAAGAGAAAACCGCCGGATTCCAAGCCTTCGCGTGTTTTTACATCGGGAGACGATTGGAGCGCAGAATAGCCCAATCTCGATATCAACGGTTCGATCACTTGATTGCGAACCCGAATGGAACCGCCTCGCGCCGCCAATTCCCGCAGTTTGCGGCGATAAATATTCTAACTTTCTTGGAGCCGCTCGCCCTCCGTTCCTGCGGTTTTGGGAAGCAGTCCATGTTTTTTGAGTTCCTTCTCCAATTCATAACGAACAAACGGTTCGGAAAACGCCGGGCCGGTAAATGCGCAATCGCGGAGAATTTCAAGCGGCATGGCCGGCCTCCGGAATCAGCAAAAGGATGCCGATGGGAATCATTTCCGGTTCGCTCTTTTGCAGGCGAGCATCGAGATCGGCCATGCGTTTGGCATAAATGCGTAATACTCCATCCGCTTCGCTGCGTTTGGCGATCGGTTGGGATGAATCGGCGGCAAAGGCGGCCAATCGTTCGTGAGGCGAAGGTAAGGAAGCCCAAGAAGAAAGCATTTCGTTTTGAGTTTCCTGATCGAAAAGACTTAGTTGGACGGGTTGGGGAGTTGACGCGCCGGTAATTTCTATGGCCCGTTGCCGCAACCAATCCTCTTGTTGCTTTTTCTCTTCTTCCAACATTTTTTTTCTATGTTCGATAAACTCTCGAGCGATAGGTTGGAATTTATCCAAAGCGGCTTGTCGGGATGGTTCATTCAACCCCTCCGCCCAGGCGGCAAAATAATTCTTCCATATATCGGCCGTATTTACAGCTTTTGCCTTTTCCGCCCACGACAGCCATTCCTCGGCGGAAAGAAAGACATCCGGAATTGTTCCTTGAGATATTTTAACGGCGACTACCTGTTCCAATTCCCGGCCCGCCCTACTGGAAATACGGCCTAAATTGGTAAATAAAAGACATGGCTGCTCGACATCGGCTTTAACGGCGCTTACGCGCGGATCGAGTCCCTGATGGGCGGCGCCGCCATAGGACAGATGGCGCACCCGTTCAAGCGACCGCTGAACCAGGGGATGGGCGCGCCCTAAAAAACCGACGGCGCGTTCCTCCGAATCTTTGGTCACTTCCAAATTCGTGGTGAGCCGGACGCAGCGAGAAGCCGAATCGTATCCGGGAAGATCATCCAATCCATAATGCCAGGAAGGCGGAAGAACGAGTTGAAACGTTTCGTTCTCGACATTGCCTTGCGTATCCCCGCCATCCAATAAAACCGCATCAATCACAAACCTTGCCAAATCGTTAATACCGACTCTCTGGCCTTGAATGCGAGCGTTTTCCGCATCCTCCATTTGTTGTTGCTCGGCGTGCAGACCGGCGTCCCCCAACCAAACATGAGCGCGGGACGCTTTTTCATAATGATTAAGGCTCCGGTCAATTTCTTCCAATATCTCGCGCGTGGCGTCATCCGCTCCCTCATTTTCCTGGCCGGAATTAAAATCGAATAATGTTTCTTCCTCTTTGAAAAGTCGAGATTCTTCCTCGAGCAATCCTTTCAGCAATCTCTCGTTTCCGGCATCGATCCCTGAAGAGATTCCCAGCGTATTGGGAACGAAAGTGAGCCGCGCCCGTTGTCTTTCGTACTTTGCAATTAACCGCAACAAAATTCGTTCTTCAAAAGAGCCGCGCAAATACAGATAACGAACAATAGGATTCTGTTCTTGTCCGTACCGATCGATGCGCCCGTTCCGTTGTTCCAAACGGTTAGGATTAAACGGTAATTCCAGGTGGATGAGGTTGTGGCATCGTTGATGGAGATTGAGACCTTCCGCCGCGGCGTCCGTACTGACGAGAATCAAATTGTCCGAGGTTCGGAAACGCTCGGTGTTTATTCTACGGTCTTTTTCAGGATCATCCCCCTTGAGAGTGATTACGTCTCCGAATTTGGATTTTTTTAAGAATCGAACCACCGCGTCTTGGCTGGTTGTGTATTCCGTGTAAATCAGAATATTGGCGCGGGCTTCGTTGGAACGAATCTTGTGAATTTCTTCGACGAGTCGCCATAATTTGGGATCTTCTTCCACGGCTTTTTCCGTCAAAGACGCCAGATTATCGAGCGCTTCAACCACATTGGCGACTTTGGTTAATTGACGGGAACCGGAACGAACCTCCTTTTGCAATTCAGCCAATTGTTGAGCCAAATCCTCCGCTTCTAACAATTGTTTCTCTTCCTCTTCTTCCGGACTAATCACGCCAAACCGCTCCAGTTTGCGATGGTATTCGCGTAGAGTTTTGAGTCTTTGACGACGGATTTCTTGCATATCCGCTTTCTCGGCGAGTAAGCTTTGAAAGCGTTCGGCAACGACTTGGAGAGTCGATTTACAGGCTTCCACCGTAGAAACGCTGCGTTTTAATAACGAAATATACGCTAGCGCATTGTCATAGCGCCTTTCGCGAAAAGACCGGCGTAACTCCGGACCGATTAATTCCAAAAGGGCTTTGTTGAGTTTAATGAAATTAGGCGAATTTGCGGGTAAAGCGGTCACCGGGCAAGGAAACACTTCTCTTTGTTTAAAAAGACCATGAATATGGACTTTCAAACGCCTTACAACATGTTCCCGATATCGCTCGCCTCGCAACGCGCCGCGTCCATCCACCAAAGAGGGATCCAACAACTCGCATAGCGAGGCGAAAGAACGATCGTTGCCGTCGTGGGGCGTTGCCGTTAAAAGCAGCAACGAGTCGCATTGGCGCGCCAATATTTCCGCCAATCGGCGGCGTTGAGAATCCTCCCATACAGGATGCGATCCAACGTCCATGCAATGATGCGCCTCGTCGATTATAATGACGTCATAACTCGTTCGTTCCAACTGTTCCAAAATCCGTTCTTGTTTGAGAAAGTCGAGGGAGACGAGTCCCAAGGGAATAAAATCGAAAGGATTAGCGCCCAATTCGGTTTCTTTTCGGATTTCTTCCAGTTTTTCACGATCCACTACTATTAAACGGAGGCCGAACCGTTCGCTCATCTCCGTTTTCCATTGTTCAAGTAAAAGCCCCGCCGGAGATACCACAAGAATCCGGTGGGCAATTCGACGCGCCATAAGTTCTGTCAGGATCAGACCGGCTTGAATGGTTTTTCCAAGACCGACTCCATCAGCCAACAGAAGCCGAACCCGGCTCATTTGAAGCGCTCGCAGGACGGGTACTAGTTGGTAAGGCTCCATACGCAAACGCCCCGGTTGAACCGAAAGTAGGGCTTTCGGTCCCAGGGATTGTTCAAGCAAGAAGGCTTGGTGATAGATCAGCCAATTCCCTAGGGGAGCAGCTCGTTCGGGGCATAAATCGCGAATAACCGGTTCCATTTCTTCAAATGGAGAAAGAAGATCGAATTCATGATTCTTGAACGAACCCTCCAAACCGCGTAATCGGTATAGGATTTGTTGGCCTAATCGTTCAGAATAAACGATTTCCCACCGCAAACCGCGAGTAGCAACTTCAGCGCCGGGCAATAAATTTTCCATTCGAATTCCCTAAAATGCAAAAAAACTAATAAACAACGAATATATACAAATGAAATTTTAATGTATAGTAACATCTTACTTATTTATTGTCTCGACAAAACTGAAAAAATAAAGTGGATGTCGGCTAATCTTTTCGCGTAAATTTCTCCTGGCTGATCCATTCAAAGTCTTATTTTTCAGGTGGTTATGATTAAGTTTTAATGTATATAATTATAGTTGCGTTTGGCTGCCGTATCCCATCAAGTGGCGAGGGAATTCGGAGTAAGAGGGATGAATCAGGTACAATTGTTCCAAGAATCTGTCATCGGTTGGCGAAACGCCCATCACCTCTTATTTTCAATCTCCCTCCCCCCGCTCCGTTTATCCCCCATTTAAAAAATATTTCGCCAAAAATCAATTTCTCGTAGAAATTTTGAAATTCTTACGTTAAAACAGGACAAAATCGGCTCGTTACGTCAAAAAACAAAATAATTCGCTAGTGAATAATCGGTTTAACGATTGGGGAGGCTTTTCATGAAAAAATACTTTATTCTCTTCCTGCTTTCTCTGACAGCAATTCCCGGCGGCGCGGCGGAATATTCGCAACCTGGAAACGATGTTCAAAAAGTATATCATGCCCAGGCCTTTGGTCAGCTTCCGCTTCATTTCGAAGCCAATCGCGGGCAATTCGACGACGGCGTCGAGTATTTCTCGCGGGGGATTGGTTTTTCTCTATTTCTCACTGCCAACGAAGCCGTATTTTCGATTCAGATCCACAAGTATTTCTACAGGTCATACTTGAGAATACGGCATGGCACTCATAAGGGAGGAACCATTCTTCATCCATCCAACGAGCCCAAGAAGCACGATTCTTTTCTAAGAAACTTTTCTATTGCTAACTTCATAAGCATTAGCTAACGGTTTGACGCCGAGTTTTCTCGCTTAATTTTCGAAGCGAAAATGGAAAGAGAATCTATTTTTTTTAAAAATTCGTAGTATTTTAAAATTCTGTTTATATACTCTTTTACCGTTCCAATAATTCGTATTTGTACAAACCACGGAGGAATCCAATGAATACGAATTTCTTGCCGAACATCAACGCATTTTTTTGCCTCTTTTTCTCTTTCACTGTTTTAACGGCATCCTTTTCTTCCAGCTGGGCGATCACTACATCGGGAGCGATTACCGGCGAGGAAGTGTGGTCGGGTACGGTTTTTCTTACCGGCGACGTCACGGTGAAGAAAACCGGCAAACTGACTATCCTGCCCGGAACCATCGTTAAAATGGACGCCAACTTCGACGATCAACTCGCAGGGAAAAAGAACAACCGCATCGAAATCATCGTGGAAGAGGACGCTGTTTTCGATGCTCAAGGCTTGGAATCCAATCCCATCACATTTACATCCGCTTCCAGCGATCCCCAGCCGACGGAATGGTATGGCATTAGAATTTTCAGCAAGCAGGCGATTATGTTTTATTGCATTGTCGAATACGGCTGCGAAGCCTTATCTATCGAAGGCGGCCCACCCATCATCAGCCATTGCACAATCCAGAAGAATGGCAGTTCTCGTGAATATCATCGTGCAATACATTGTTACGCTTCGTGTGAAATTAGCGATAGCAATATTACAAATAATTTTTATTATGCATTATTTGTCGATAAATCTCAGGCACAAGTTACTCTAAATAACTGCAATATAAGTTATAATTACGTAGGAGTAAGTGGGTATACCGGTTCTATCTCGATAATCAATTGCAATATTATTGATAATAAAATCGAAGGTATAAAATTTGGTTCATACGCTAACGATGTTGTTAATTGCGTAATCGAAGGCAATGACATTGGCGTTGAATGGGGGATTGGGAAATTAGGCGCACAGGGATTTACAAAAAATATTATTGTTGGCAATCGAATTGGAATTAATAACAATTCTTCTTCTACAAAAATTGAATTCACTGGAAACGATATCTATGATAACGAGGAATACGATATATATAATGATCATACGGCTGGCATCATTGCCGATGGCAACTATTGGGGCGAACCGACTACTTCCGAGTTAAAACAAGGCGTATTGAATCTTAGTAAGATCTGGGACAGCCGCGACGATTCATCCGTCGGCTCCGTTGTCATTCATACATACAGCGAGTCGCCGTTGGTGACGGACAAGCCGCGGAATACGCCAACTCCCACTTATACGCTTACGCCTTCAAGAACGCCGACGTTTACAAAGACGCCCACCATATCGCCGACATTTACGCCGACGCCCACGCCGACGCTGCCGATGATGGATCGCATTCCCCAAGGCGCCGTGGTTATTACGGACGATTTATATCCCTCAGCGGGATTCATGACGATAATGGAAGATCTTTCCGGGCGATTCGATCAGGACGAGAGCGACGACCGCTGCTTGGCGATATGGTGGAATTATCCCAGCGCCATTACCAGCTCGATCGATCTTTATGTCAGCGTCAACGGCGGCGGCTACGAATTTATGTGCCGGATGGCGGGAACGAAAATCGGCGTCTTCGAATGGAGAGAAGGCAATCCGCTTTTTACGCCGAATAACGTTTACAAAAACGGTCCCGTCTTTGGCAATACGTATCGGTTCAGCATTCGGCCTTTGTATGCGCCGCAGGGCCATCTTTATTCTCAATCGATCTATTATATGAAAGTCGGCATGGATACGCCCACCGTCCCTCCCACGTCCACAAACACCTATACGCCGACATTAACGCCCACTCCCACTTTTACAAAAGCGCCGACCGCCACGAAAACTTCTACTTACACGCTGACTCCAACGCTGGTTCCCATATTTGTGAATCTTACGCCGGGAACGTTCATCCTTACGGACGATATGCAGTCCACGGTCGATTTGACGGGACAATTCGATCAGGACGATTCCCTCCGGCGCGCCCTGGCGCTGCGCTGGAAATTCAAGGAAACGAGCCTGCGGTATATCGATATGTATGTCAGCGTAAACGGCGCTAGCATGACTTATTTCGGCCAAGTCACCGCTTCGTCAACTTATTTCGAGTGGCGTTTGGGAGCCATAGCCTATCCCTCTTTCCAATCAGGCCCTCAGTTCGGCAATTCATATCGTTTTAAGATTTTCGGCGTTAAATATTCGGGCGATCCCGAGACGTTGGAGATGACGACGCCGGTCTATTTCATCAGTTCCGATGCGCCGACGCCGACCCCGACGAATTCTCCAACATCAACCAATACTCCTACGCCCATATCGACGCCAACTCCAACGCCGATCATGATGAACTTGCCGGACAATGTATTTATCGTAACGGACGATCTTAATTCGATTGACGATTTGATGGGAAGGTTCGATATGGATGACGTCAATCGGCGCATTTTGGTCCTGCGTTGGAAATTCCAAGAGACGAATTTCCGCTATATTAACATTTACGTCAGCATCAACAATTCAGTTATGTCCTATTTCGGCCAGGTCGATCCCTTGTCGGTTTATTACGAATGGAAAGAAAACTCGCCTTATATGGACGCCGCCTATAAAACAGGGCCTCAATTTGGAGTTTCTTACCGGTTCAAACTCTTCGGCGTGAAGGCTTCCGGCGATCCCGCAACCTTGGAAATGCGGCTTCCCGTTTACTTCACCAACGCCAACGCTCCCTCTCCCACATCGACAAAGACGCCGACATCGACGCCAACCGTCACGCCCACATTCACTTCCACGCCGACGCCCATTGAAATGAATCTACCCGCCAATACGCTCATCGTCACGGATGACCTCAATTCGATGGACGATTTGATGGGAAAGTTTGACATGGACGACGTCAATCGGCGCATTTTGGTTCTGCGTTGGAAATTCCAAGAGACGAATTTCCGCTATATTAACATTTACGTCAGCATCAACAATTCAGTTATGTCCTATTTCGGCCAGGTCGATCCCTTGTCGGTTTATTACGAATGGAAAGAAAGTTCTCCTTATTTGGACGCCGCTTACAAAACAGGACCTCAGTTCGGCGTTTCTTACCGGTTCAAACTCTTCGGCGTGAAGGCTTCCGGCGATCTCGCGATGCTTGAAATGCCGCTCCCCGTTTATTTTGCCAATTCAAACGCTCCGACTCCTACATCGACGAGGACGCCTACCTCGACGCCTACTTTCACGCCTACGTTCACTTCTACGCCGACGCCCATCAAAATGAATCTACCCGCCAATACGTTCATCGTCACGGACGATCTCAATTCGACGGTTGATTTGACCGGAAAATTCGACATGGATGACGCCAATAATCGTGCTCTGACTCTGCGTTGGAATTTCGGGATTAGCGCCATTACGGATATTCATATTTACGTCAGCGTCAATTTGAAGGAATACGCCTTCCTGGCTTCGATGCAAAGCGGAATCGCCGTCGATTACGATTGGCGGCAAGATGCGAGATATCTCGATGCGTCTTTCAAAGACGGACCTCAGTTCGGAAATGTTTACAAATTCAAGATCGTCGCCATTCGGGAAGGATCGTCTTCTTCGGCTTTGGAAATCAACAACGGAATCGTTTTTCTGCCGATGAGTTCATCGACGCCGACGCCTTCCAACACGCCCGCATTGAAATTAACGCCGACCTTGACCCCAACCGGAACGAGTACGCCGACGAAGACCACAACGCCCACGGCGACGCCGATGCCTATATCAACGCCAACCCTGGCGCCCACATTCACGCCAACGTCCGTTCCGACGGCAACGCCGACGATTACGCCGACGTTGGCTCCAACATTCACCGCTACATTCACTACTACAAATACGCCAACTACGGCGCCGACGCTAACGTTTTCTCCTTCTGCTTCACCGACGCTTGCGGATACGCCGACGCCCACTTCGACGCCAACGTTCAAACCGGCGGTTTATGTGAATTTCACCGTCTACGTCATCGACGAGACTAGCAAAAAATTGGTTCCTGACGCTTATGTAATCTACGTCTTGGACGATATTGAAGCCTTCAAGAAAACCAATGAGTATGGCGCCGCCGTCATAAAAATTCCGGAAGGCGTAAATAAAATTACCGTCGAAAAATCCGGTTACGATACGCAAGAGGTTGAGGTAAATGCAAGTTCAACATCCTTGTTTATCCAGGTTTTGTTAAAGCCCAATCAGATGGAAGCGACTTTCTCTCCGACAGCCGCTCCCACCGCAACGCCGACCCTCAAGCCGGATGAGGTTTTGACTTTAGCCGTGTTGTCTAAAAATCGGTTTGTGGAATTGTATGGGCAAGAAAGAACCACGGCGTTCTTGAATAAACTGAATATGCTTTTGCAGCACAAGACGGTGTTGGGCGAAATACTGGATTTGGATCAATACACTTCCGTGCGGGATAAGTATAAAGCCTGGGACGCGGACAGCCAACAATTATACCAGGGAACCAAAACGGAAGGACAGGACAATATCCGTATGGCTAATGCCATAGCGGAAGACATAAAAGCGATTATCGGGAGCAAGCGCATCGAGCAGAAATACGCCAAAGTGAAGTATCTCGTCATCGTCGGCTCGGATGCAGCTATTCCATTCTATCGCGTAGAAAACCAATCACGAACCAATAACAGCGAATTTAATTATTACAAAAAACTGGATCAGACCCACCCGCTGTCCATCGCGCTGCGCCAAGACCGGCTTTTAACAGACGACTATTTCGCAGACTCCACCCCATCATGGATGAAATCCGACTTGGAAAAGGAACTATACTTGCCTAACGACTTGTTAGTAGGAAGGTTAGTGGAAACGCCGGAAGAGATGAGCGCCATGATCGACGCTTACCTAGCCAACAACGGCCAGATCGATTTCGACAAAGCGTTAGTGGCGGGAAGCGATTCCTATACCAACGGCGCAGACCTGGCGGCGCAAATCCTGTCTTCCGACCTGGGCCTCGTCAATCGCTTGCCGGAAGGGGACGATCCCTTCGAACTGATCGACGCCATGAAAGCGAACAATTCCATTAATATTTTAGGATTGCATGGAACGCACGACAAGATTTACCGCACGAAAATGGTATCGCCCTTATCGGCAAAATCTGCCAAAACTCAATTCAATGCTATGCTGGGTACTATCATGCTGAACTGGGGCGGCCACGGAGGATTGAATCTCGACCGTCGCATCGCCAATCCAACCAAGGAATACGATAATTTTACTGACGTCTTCATGAAAACCGGAGTTGGAGCGTATTTAGGAACCACGGCCTTCGCCGGTTCCAGCCTGGAAAGCATCGGCTTCACGGAACTGTTAGGATTGCGGTTCATCGATGCGCTCATCTCAGGCACAGCCTCCATGACCATCGGAGAAGCCTATCAAAAAGCCAAGCGCGAATACTGGTTGAACGAAAGCAACGGCTTAGCGGATTCGAATCTTAGTTTAGAAGAAGTTAAGCAAAACATAAGCGACGATGCGAAAGTGCTGTCTGGAATGATTCTCTATGGCTTACCCATGTTCCGGGTAACCTCCAGCGAGCAAGGCAAGATCAATCCGCTGTCGGAAAAAACATACAAAAACCCGTTCGATTTGAAACCGATGAAAGTAGAGCCAAAAGCCGTAACTGGAAGCCTCTTCCAAGTACAACTGGGAGCCGCGCTGAAAGACAATTACATGAAGGAAAACCAAACGGGAGCCGGGCGCTATTACGCCTTCAATGGAGTGACGCAGACGAACGTCAACGAACCCATCCAGCCAAGAATAGGCTTCTACACCGGCGCGGAGAGTTTCTTCCCCAAAGGCGCAGTCTTGGAATCGGCGAAGTACGTCACGCTAACGAACTTCGATCCCGTTATAGAAGGCGGAGCGTGGGGCGATGAGAACGTGAATGAAGGCGTATTCGAAAAGAGCGGTTATTTTCCGGCCATCCCTTTCACAGTAAACACAATTCCGCAACAAGGCAGCATTCCCCCGCTGCAAAAATTCGTTTTCATCGCGGGACAGTATAATAAAGACAAGCAATCGGAGCGCTTATATACGGAAGTGAAGTACAGCACCTATTACATGGGCGAAAAGACGGACGCAACCGCTCCAATCTTATCAGAACCCGTCTTCAATACGGACAGCGAGCCTCAAATTAGCATACAAGGGTGGGATCAAAGCGGCGATCCGCTGTATCGCGTCGTCCTGACCTATACGGACGGCGAGGGAGAATGGAAAGCCCTGGATATGACGAAGTCCAGCGGCAACCCCAAAGAATGGCAAGTGAGCCTATGTGGACAGTACTTGGAAATCTTCTTTCAGGCGGTCGACGCTTTAGGCAATGTGAAATACATGGACAACCAAGGGCAATACTACAAGCCCGTTCTTCCTTGTACCGGAATCGATTTCTACACTTGGCTGAAATTATCGGTGGAAGGATTCTAACCGGCTAAAGAATAATGGAAACGCGGAGACGGCGGGCGCAAGGCTGTCCCCGCGTTTTGCATACTCAAAACCCACAAGACATCTTCCAGGTTTTCCGTTGAATTCTATATCCAATACTCCTCCAATATGAAATCCCTCATTAAAAATCTACCAGTAAAAACATCGAGCATGATAAAGGAGGACAAACCATGGATATCTTTTACCAACTGTTTGGCGGGATGCTTGCGTTCGTTTATCATTGTTTCGACCGGATCGTAATCAACGTCTATTTATCCGGATTGTCCCACCCCGAACTCGACGACTATTTCTTCCATCAGGCGCTTGGAATCGATTGCATCACAAAAGAAGCGCTGGCCAAAAGAACCCAAGACTATCAAAAGTGGGTAGGATTGTGACACGCGGAATCGGCATTCAGGGACCAGGCTGCACCTCCTAATCCCACAAGACATCGCCATGGCGAATTTTTGTTGGGCATCCTTATGCAAATCTTCATAGGTATAGACTTTGAGATCATCCCCAATGGAACTTATCTGACGTTCTCTTTTTACGGAGACCAATCAATATAACAAAGTACCTGCTCGATAAGGATCACAACTTATACCCCGCCAAACACCGGAAATGTTCGAAGTTCTGCTCGATTAAATACTCCAACTTGGAATCCATGTCCCGCAACTG
>JBFMBP010000113.1 GCA_040755155.1 Candidatus Omnitrophota bacterium
GGTTCCCCAGATCGAAGATATCCCGCACCTTGCCTTTTCTTGTGGGGGCGATATTGGGAATTTGAATTGAGGTAATAGCAGTCATGACAATGCGCTGTTCGCTCCTTTTTTATCCGGCTTGGGAAATCGTTTTACTTACAAAAGCATATTGCGCAATCCGTGTTCCCTTGCCCTCTGGGTGAGACGAAGGCGATGGAGTAAGTTTAATAATATCAATCCTCATGCGTTATTATACCGAAAAAGGCAGCATCGCCGGATCCAGTTCTTGCTGCGTATCTACGCCGTTGCGCAGATATTCCGCCGCTTTTTCCGGCGGCATGGGATTGATGTAAAATCCCGTTCCCCATTCGAAGCCCGCCACTTGCGTCAACTTCGGCGTGATTTCCAAATGCCAATGGTAATGGGGAAAATCCCCCGCATCGCCGCATGGCCCCGTATGCAGCATATAGTTGTAAGAAGGATTGGACAAGACGATTTTTATGCGTTTCAACGAATGGCGCAATATTTCGGCGAAACCGGCGATCGTCTCTTGCGATATTTTTTCGAAATGGGATTGATGGTTTTTGGGCAATATCCACATTTCGAAGGGAAAACGGGAAGCGTAAGGATTCAGGCAGACGAAACTTTTATTTTCATGGACGATGCGAAGACCGCTGGTTTTTTCCTGTTGGATCATATCGCAATAAACGCAACGGTTATGAATCCGGTGATAACGAAGGCCGCCTTCGATCTCTTCATTGACCCGTTTGGGAATGATAGGAAGAACGATCAACTGCGAGTGGGGATGATCCAACGATGCGCCCGCCTGTTTGCCGTGATTTTTAAAAATCATGATGTATTGGAAGCGCTCGTCTTTTTTCAGATCGAGGATTCGCTCCTTATAGGCTTTGATTACTTCCTCGATCTGCGCCAGATCGAAATCCGCCATGGACGATTGATGATCGGGCGTTTCGATAATCACTTCATGATCCCCGATTCCGCTTAATTTCTCGAATATCCCATCGCGCGACTTTTCCAAATCCCCCGCTTTGACCAGAGCGGGAAATTTGTTGGGAACGACGCGCAGCCACCAACGGGAATCGGGGCAGCTTTCCGCTGGGTATTGATAAGCCAACAATTCCTTGGGCGTTTTATCTTCGTTTCCTGGGCAAAAAGGACAAAAGCCGGGGGAAGGCTGCTTCGGCGTTTCGACGAAGAAATCCGTGGGACGCTTGGCTCGCTCCGACGCGATGATAACCCACCTTCCAATCACCGGGTCTTTCCTCAATTCCGACATAATCCGCTCCTTCAACCATGAAGATATGGGGAAGAGATGAAGTTTTTCCTTAGCCAGGGATTTGTATAATATTTGCAAATTCGCTCAGCGGCCTATCATCCCATAACACTCGCATTATAAATACGCTGCGGCGAAGAAGGAACGCGATCCAGGGAATCGGCATCTTCGATCTTCGATTTTTCTCTAATAAAAAACTAATTGTATGAAACCTTTCCTTCCGGGTCAATCGAACCTCCAAGGAAAATAAACCCATTTTCCTCCGGCTGGGAAGAAGAAAGCAGCGATCCATTTCCCCTCTCCTTATCCAGCGCATTGGAGTAACTGAACATTCCATCGCGAGGATTTATATAAATTATACACTGTGAAATGCCAAAATCATCAGGGAAATCGGCGAATCGAAAATGGCCTGAAAGTCGCAGCGCTTCGCATTATCGCGATTTTCGCTTCGTATAAACGCCTCTCTCTTTTTTCTTCTCATCGGCAAGATAATATTGCGCTTAAGGAAATTCCCACATATTTCATGTAAAGGGGCCTATCATGACGAATTCTTCTTTCGAAGTGGTAAAACGGCATTTGGCAGGCGGCGTATTGGATCCTCAAGCCGCCGCCGTCTTGCAAGCCATGATGGAACAAGAGGGGCCGGCCTTGGAAACGCTGCCCGTAGCGGAAAGCCGATCCATCGCTCGGGACGCTTTTCGGGAATTGGGCGGAGAACGAGTGGATGCAGGCTGCGTGGAAGACCGGATTCTGCCGGCCGATCATGGCCCCGTATCCGTTCGCATCTATACGCCCAAAGGAACAGGCCCCTTTCCCGTCCTCATGTATTTCCACGGCGGCGGCTGGGTGTGGTGCGATGCGGATACCCATGAAGCCGCCTGCCGCCATTTATGCCGGCTCGCCAACAGCATCGTCATTTTCGCGAATTATCGCCGCTCCCCGGAATATCGCTTTCCCGCCGCCAACGACGACGCCTATTACGCGACGAAATGGGTCTCGGATCATGCGAGCGAGATCAACGCCGATCCACAACGCATCGCAGCGGGAGGAGACAGCGCGGGAGGCAACATGTCGGCGGTATTGGCGCTGCGCGCGCGGGAAACGAAGGATTTTCGCTTGGCGTTTCAATTGCTGGTTTATCCCGTTACGGATATGAGCGATATGGACGGCGGGACCTACGAAACGTATGGGGAAGGGTATTTTCTCACCAAGCCGCTGATGAAATGGTTTCGCGAACAATATCTGAATTCGCTGGATGAAGCCCGGCTGCCCCAGGTTTCGCCTTTGCTGGAAAAAGATTTGACGGGATTGCCGCCCGCGTTGGTGATAACGGCGGAATTCGATCCTCTCCGCCAAGAAGGAGAAGCCTACGCCCAACGCCTCGCTAACGCGGGGATTGCGGTTCAATGCTCGCGCTACAACGGCATGATTCATCCGTTCTGGAGCATGGCTGGAAAGGTGGATCAAGCGCTAGCCGCCTACCGCGAAGCCGCCAACGCTCTGCAAAAAGCCTTCGGCAACGTCTGAATGACGGATGCCGTCAGATGCGAAAGATCGCGCGAAATTCTATTTCGAGAAGGCCGGGATAAAACTTGTAGAGAAAAGAGGATATAAAAACCGCGCCCAGCAGGACTCGAACCTGCAACCTCCTGCTTAGAAGGCAGATGCTCTATCCGTTGAGCTATGGGCGCAAACGATTGATTTTTATTAAGATAACAGCGAGATTTTCAATCTATCCTTCCCGCGTTATCGTTCGAATCGATCTATGATCGCAAAATTGTAGCCTTATTTTATTATTTCTCAATCATTGGAGAATTCAATCGGGAAATTCGATTTTCTGGAATTGGGAAAGATGAGCGCGCTTGATCGAAAGATGACGAGAAATGATTGAGAGAGAGGTTATCGCGTGGTTTAGTTTGATGAGATGGGATTTTTTTGTAAAAATTACAGAAGCAAACCCGCTGAGGCAAGCAACGGATCTTTTTTCGGTAAATCAACGCCCTGGACGGCGTCGGGCGACTGTAAATATACTGTTCCATCTTATCGATTTCGCGCATCGTGCAGGAGGCGTTCATGATTTCCGTCGGCGTTATTGGATACGGCTATTGGGGGCCTAATCTGGTCCGGAATTTCAATTCCATCTCCGAATCCAAGGTAACTTGGGTTTGCGATCCGCTTTCGGACCGATTGGCCAAGGCTTCAGCGCTTTATCCCGCTATTCGAATTACCGCCGATCCTCAAGATTTGTTCTCCGATCCCTCGTTGGACGCCGTCTTGATCGCTACGCCGGTGTTTACGCATTTCGACCTGGCCATGAAAGCGCTGCAGGCGGGGAAGCACGTCCTGGTGGAAAAACCGCTGGCCTCCAATTCCGAACAAGCGCGGAGACTGCTCGATCAGGCGGATAAAAGCGGCAAAGTTCTGATGGTAGATCACACCTTCATCTATACCGCCGCCGTGCGCAAGATCAAGGAATTGATCGAACAGGGAACGCTGGGCGAGTTGTATTATTTCGATTCCGTTCGCATCAACCTCGGCCTGTTCCAGCATGACGTCAACGTACTTTGGGATTTAGCCGTGCACGATCTATCCATCATGGACTATCTTCTCGGCGCCGAAGTCCAATCCATCGCCGCCGTGGGCGTGGCGCATATTCCGGGCCAGCCGGAAAACATCGCTTATCTGACCTGTTTCTTCGAAAACAATCTCATCGCCCATTTTCATGTCAATTGGCTGGCGCCGGTTAAAATCCGGCAAACGCTGATCGGCGGCAGTCGTAAAATGGTGGTCTACGATGATCTGGAATCGAGCGAAAAGATCAAGATTTACGATAAAGGAGTAACCCTGGAAGCCAATCCCGAAAAAATCTACCAACTGTTGGTCGGCTACCGCGCGGGCGATATGTATTCGCCTCACTTGAACGGCGTGGAAGCCCTGCGCGAGGAAGCCCGCCATTTCGTGGAATGCGTCGAGAAGGGTATCACTCCTATCACCAGCGGGCCGGAAGGCTTGCGCGTCGTCAAAATCCTCGAAGCGGCCAACCAATCCATGAAAGAACATGGCCGCCCCGTCTCCATCAAGTAATTGCTCTCGAAAGCCTTTATTCCTACGTAGCCGGGACATTTACGCGCCATTTTTTGCGATTTTTTCCTGGCGCCAATCCTAACGCAAATTTTGATGTCCGCTATAATCGCTATAATTCAGCAGGCAGGGTTAACGCAATCCTCCATTATTTATTGATATATACAATTAGGATCGGAATTATTATGATTCCATTCGTCGATCTCAAAATTCAATACCATAACATCAAATCGGAAATTGACGCCGCCGTGTTGGGCGTATTGGAGAGTTGCCAGTTCGCTTTGGGCAAGGAAGTCGGCGCGTTCGAAGAGGAGTTCGCCCAATATTGCGGCTCAGAGAATGGCGTAGGCGTCAATTCCGGCACTAGCGCTTTGCATCTGGCGCTGTTGGCGGCGGATATCGGTCCCGGCGACGAGGTTATCACCGTCCCTTTTACTTTCGTGGCCACCACCGCCGCCGTTGTCTATACCGGCGCCAAGCCGGTTTTCGTGGATATCGATCCCCGCTCCTATACGATGGACCCGGCGCGGATCGAAGAAGCCATAACGCCCCAAACCAAGGCCATTCTTCCCGTCCATCTCTACGGCCAAACGGCGGATATGGACCCGATTCTGGAAATCGCCCGCAAGTATGGCATTCTCGTCATCGAAGACGCCGCCCAAGCTCACGGCGCCGAGTATAAAGGCTGCCGCGCCGGAAGCATGGGCGATATGGGCTGCTTCAGTTTCTACCCCGGCAAAAACCTCGGCGCATACGGCGAAGGCGGCATGGTAGTAACCAATAATTCGGAATACGTCCGCAAAATCCGCATGTTGCGCGATTGGGGTTCGGAAAAGAAATACTTCCACGATCTCAAGGGTTACAATTATCGCATGGAAGGCATTCAAGGCGCCGTGCTGCGGGTCAAATTGCGCCATTTGGAATCGTGGACCGAATCGCGCCGGTTATGGGCTGCTCTTTACAATCAAATCATGGAACCGGCGGGAATTCTTACGCCGCAGGCTATGCCCGACCGCCGTCACGTCTTCCATGTTTACGCCATCCGTACGCCTAACCGATCCGCCTTGCAAGCGCATCTGCATAGCCGGCAAATTTTCACCAATATTCACTATCCGATTCCGGTGCATCTGCAAGAAGCCTATTCCGATTTAGGCTATAAGAAGGGCGATTTCCCCCATTCGGAACAAGCCGCCGACGAAGTTCTCTCCCTGCCCATGTTTCCGGAATTAACGGAAGCTCAAGTCCGAGAGACGGCGGAAGCGGTTCTTGCTTTTCATCAAGCCTGAAAACATAAAGAGGTTTCCATGGATCAAGAATTTCAAAAAGCGTTGGTAACCGGCGGCGCTGGATTCATCGGCTCCGAATTGACGCGCCAGCTGCGGGATTATGGGATGCAGACGACCGTGGTAGACAACCTGGTCAACGGCCACCGCGAAAATCTGGAAGAGATTCTCGGCGACGAGGTGCAGCTGGAAACAGTGGACATCCGAGATTGCGAATGTATAGCCGAATTGATCCAGGACGTGGATATCGTTTACCATCTCGCTTGCCTGGGAGTGCGCCATTCCATCCATTCCCCCATCGAAAATCACGAAGTCAACGCCGCCGCCAGTTTGCATTTATTGGACCTTGCCCAAAAAGCGTGCGTGAAGCGCTTCGTCTATGTCTCCACCTCTGAAGTTTACGGCACAGCCCAATGGGCGCCGATGACGGAACAGCATCCTACGATGCCCATGACGGTTTATGGCGCCTCCAAGCTGGCGGGCGAGTGTTACGCCCGCGCTTACTATCGTTCTTACGGTTATCCCACGGTGATCGTGCGCCCGTTCAACGCCTATGGTCCCCGCTGCCATCACGAAGGCGACAGCGGCGAGGTCATCCCCAAGTTCATGCTGCGCTGCATGGCCGGTCTGCCGATGGTCGTCTTCGGCGACGGAACCCAAACGCGCGATTTTACCTTCGTCAGCGATACGGCGCGGGGGATTTTATTGGCGGGATTATGTGATGAAGCTGTTGGCCAGACTATCAATTTAGGCAGTTCCAAAGAAATCGCCGTCAACCATCTCGCTGAAATCGTAGCGGAAGCCGTGGGAAAACCCTGCGCTCCCATCATCCATGACATCCCCCGCCCCGGCGACGTTCTGCGCCTATACGCCGACAGCTCCCTGGCCCGCGATCTTTTCGGCTTCACGCCGGAAATCGATTTGAAGCAAGGCTTGATGAAATTGAAAGCATGGTACGAAAGCCAGGGACGTTCGCCACAAGAACTATTATCGCAAGAACTTGTTCGCAATTGGGAAGTGAAATAAATGATGAGTAATGAATATTGTATTGAATCACGAAAACACGAAAATTTAAAGAAAAACACGAAAAAAAAGAAAATTACATTGACACAACGAATCGCGTTGTGAAAAAGTATTTCTCCTTTAAATTCAAAAAAAATCCGCGATATCCGTGATTCGAAAATTTCGTGTAATTCGAGCCTTTTCGTGGTTTCGCGATTCAATAACGGAAAAAAGCGAAAGAACATTGGCTGCGTAACATATAGTTATTAAAACTTCAAGGAATCAACCATGAAAGAAACGATGCGTTTTTTGATCGTCGACGGCTACTCTAAACAGAGCCGCGACGAGTTGGAAGCGGCGGGCATGAGCCTGGCTTGGGATCTTTACGCAAAGATGCTGCAACGCCATCTGCCCGCGGCGGAATACGCCGTTTTGCTGCCTACTGATCCCGGCGTGGACGCGCCGACGGATCAAGAGATCGAATCCTATGCCGGAATTCTATGGACGGGCTGCAATTTGACGATTTACGACGAAAACGACGCCAGCGTGAAGAGCCAACTGCAACTGGCGCGCAAAGCCTACGAACTGGGAACGCCCGGCTTTGGCAGCTGCTGGGGCATTCAGATGGCGGCCTATGCGGCGGGCGGCAAGGTGGAAGCCAATCCTAAAGGGCGGGAGATGGGCATCGCCCGAAAGATTCAACTGACGCCGGAAGGGCGGAATCATCCCATGTTCGAGGGCAAAGAATCGACGTTCATCGGCTTCATCAGCCATTTGGATCATATCACCGAATTGCCGCCGGGAGGGATTCGGCTGGCGGGCAACGATTTCACTCATGTGCAAGCTATCGCCGTGACCCATAAAAAAGGGACGTTTTGGGGCGTTCAATATCACCCGGAATATGACCTGCATGAAATGGCGCGGCTGATCGTGGCGCGCGAGCCGAAGCTGATCCCCGGCGGATTCTTCAAGGATCATGACGATTTGATGCAATATGTGGAAAAAATGGAAGCGCTTAATGAACAGCCGGAACGCAAGGATTTGCGCTGGCAACTGGCGATCGACAACGACGTGCTCTCGCCGGACGTCCGGCAGCAGGAATTCGCCAACTGGATCAAATACGTCGTTCTTCCACGAATAGATTAAGCTTGAAGAACGAATATTTCCCGCTGGACGAATTGATCGGGGCGAGAATAGAGCAGCGTGGTCCTTCCCTCGGCGGGCGCGAAATCATGGAGGGGATCGAGAATTCGATATCCCAACAATTTGATTTCGGATAATAGGCGCAGGGGCGCGGGAGCAGGGGAATCCGCCAGCTGGAATTGCGGCGAGAGGAAAACTACTCGCGCTCCCGGTTTGACGACGGAGCGGATTTCGCCTAAAGCGCGAATGTAGAGCGGAACCAGTTCTGACGCCAATTCCTCGAATTTCGCTGGCGATAGCGGCTTGCGCTGCGGCGGGCCGAGGTACGGCTCCGTCGCGCAGGCGTCGAAGAAAAGCGGAGCGCAAAGGGTATGCAGTTGGCAAGCATCGCCAACCATGACCTGAATGGCGCGTTGAGGGGCGTCTTTGCGCGATTGCAGCCAGCGCCAATTTTCCTCGCAGGAAAGCACGTTCTTTTCCTGAATATCCAGTCCTGTCGGCTGCAAGCCCATAAGCGCTGCTTCGGTAAGAATGCCTCCATTACCGCAAAAGGGATCCAACAGAGTGACGGTCTCTTTCGTGCGCGCCAGGTTAATGAGCATCCGCGCCAACTTAGGGGGAAGCATTCCCTGCCGGGCATCGCGCTGAGGGCGTCCGTAATCGCGTTGGGAATACTCCTCGAAAGGCTGAATCCAACGGGTAACGGCAAGCTGCACCCCCCGCCTTGGCTGGCGATTCAAAACGATTTCCAGACCCTTGCTCAACAATTGGTTCTTGACGACTTGAGCGCCGCTCAACCATGTAGAATTCTCCTGCGGATCGGGAAGCAGGAAGCGGGAAGAAATCCCCTTCTCACGCAAATAATCCTTGAACAGAACCGCCGTCTCATGCAATAGTCCATGCCGCTTTCCGCGCCCGCCGCACTCGCTCCAATCCCCCGCCAAAGATAGGCCGAATACGGGCCGCTCCGAGCGTTGCGTTAGCAGCGCATCGACGGACGTCGCTTGCAAAAGATCGGCGAGGCTTTCGGGCGCAATAGTCGCAGGCGCCGCCGGCGCGGAAACCTCTTCGCAAAGACGGATGACGCCGCCAAGTTCATGGCACAAGGATTGAGCCGCCTCCAGAGAAGGCCCCTCCGCAAAAAGAACGTCCTCCACCCGCTGAAAAGAACGAAAAGGCCGCTCAAGCCGCGCATTGACGGCGAGAATCTCCGCATAAGAAACTTCAGGACAATGGCCGAGTTGGAAGATGTACATGGCGTTTCACCAAGATAAAAACTGTTTTTATTTTATTGGATGGACTCCAAGTTGGGTAGGGTGGGCTCAAAGCGAAGCGTAGCCCACCAAACGGCTTACGCATCATTTTCTTGTGTAGATTGACATAATTCAACTTTCTTTTGCATCGTTTGAGGTGAAGCGGATTCGTTTAATTCCCGTTTTTTCAAATTTTCCTTACCATCATTATAAGCTATAATTTCTTTGATCCCTTCGAGTATTTCCAGCCCGATATTTCGCTTAGACATTTTTTTTCTCCTGGGCGATCTTTCGTAAAATATGGCTTGGAATAGGTATTATGGTGGGCTGCGCTTCGCTTTGAGCCCACCCTACGAAGTTGCTAAACTCCATCCAATTCACCCTTCCCCCACCCCAAACTTCACATACCCCGCCTTCTCCAAAAAGGTAAACCAAGCGGGGATGCACTCGCGGTAGCCTCTTGCGTCCAGATGAACCAGGCGTTCGATTTCGGCGATGGTTCGCTCTCCATCCGCCAGCCACCAGGCGAGGATGAAAGGCAGGTTGCAGCGCGGCGAGCGTTTTATCGGCGTCGTCCATTGATCGTAGGGCAGGGGATCGAGCATGATGGTTCCGATGACGCCTTCCACCCGCTTCGGCTTCCTTTCGTCCTCCACCGTTTTTTCCAGCGGCTGTATATCGGACGCTTCCTTGCCCATCTCCGCTCCCCGCGCTTCCAGGCGGGCGCGAATCAGCGCCAGCGCCGAGTCGCCCAGGTCGTTGAGCGATCCCAGCAGTTCGTGGACGCTGTCCCATTCCGGCGCCGAGGCGGCGTCTTTGACCAGCCGTTCCAGCGATTGCAATCCTTTCGATTCCAAACTGGTGCGCAAGGGAAAATGGCGCATAGCTTCCGTGAGGATTTCCTTGATATCCGCCAGACCATCCGCCTTGGCGGCGCGGTCGAGAAAATACTGAACGTCTTCCTGAAAAATTTCCTGCGAAAAGGCGTAATTCCAATAAGCCAGATGCGGCATATCCGCCGCCCCGGCGCTGGCGGCCAGGTAGAGAACCGATGCCGCCGCCGCCGTCAAGTCGATGCAGGAGCGGCGATCCACGGCATCGAGAATGTCGGCGCTGGTATATTTGCATTCCGCTTCCGTCCCGCCATGCAGCCAGGCGGTAGGAACGCCGATGGCTGGATCGTTGAAGAATACGTCCGCCAAAAGCGAGAAGGGGCGCTTTTCCATGAATCGCTGCGGCCGCCATTCCTGCAGATAATTCCGGCAAATGTTCCAAACCAGGCCGTTGACGAAATGGCGTTGGGCGGAAGTGGTGGGATGCAGCGTCCAGCGGCACCAAGCGCGGTCGGGATTGCCCGCGCCCGTTTCCAGACAGAGCGCGCAGAGCGTTTTTTGCAAATGCACCTTGCCGTCGTGGGCGAAGGCGATGGAGCCGTATAGCTTGGGAGCGAAGAGAAACCGGATCGTCCGCTTAGGACGGGGCAGAACGTTCTTTTCGATTTTGGATTGCAAGAGTCGGCAGGCTTCAAGCAGCGATGCGGCGCCGACGGCGTTGTAGTTGGCGCCGGGACCGAAGAGAGGCGTTATAACGAGAACCTCCTGCTCGCCCGGCTCGCCGGGAATGGAAGCGTGGATGAACGGCAGAATCCCGGCGGATAATTCGGATTTAATAACGGCCTTGATGCGCACGGTCTGGCCGTCCGACATGGTCTTGAGGTCTTCCGCCTGCGTGGGCTTTATGGCGATGGCGATGACGGGCTTTTCGTTTTCCCGCGTTCCCCAGCCGCCAGAAAGGTCCGTGTTGGAGCCGATCCATTGCGTATCGGAGCGCGACTCGTTGGGCAGCCAACCGCTGAGCACTCCAACGGCTTCGCCTTTGGCCGCCGCGCGCCTAACGTCTTGAAAACGGCCTTGCGTCAAAATCCACTTTCCCTTAACGTCCATCGTCTCTAAGCGTGCGGGATCGTCCACGACGATGAGATCGGCCTCAATCCCCTCCTCGCCGGTGGGCGGCGACCACATGCCGATGCACAAAGGCGTCTCCTCGCGTCGGCAGAGAACAATCGGCATGGGCGAAACGACTTCCACCACGGCTTCCTGGCAATTCCAGGCCAACGGCATGATGGCGTCGCCGAATCCGGACTTGCCGTCCGCAGGCAGATCGACGCATTCGCTTTGCACGCCGTATTCGTTGAAGCATTGCAAAATATGCTCGGCGGCGTCGTTGTAATTCTTGAAATTAGACCAACGGTTCCATTCCCATAGTTTCTTGGCGTTCTCCAACACGGCGTCGGCGGATAAGGACTGCACGAAGGTTTTATACAGGTTGGGAAGATTCACTGGTATTTCCCTTTCTATTCGAGAAGATCATTTCGTTCATTGCTTGCAATACTTTTTGGGGATCGCCGCCCGCTTGGCGCACGATCTCTTCGCGGCGGCGCTTTTCGGCTTCATCCCGCAAACACTTCAGCGTTTCGTCATGGACTTTGCGCAGGTCTTTTTCCTTGCCGGGAAGCGGCTCCGCTTCCGCAATGGCGAGAAAGGCCGATAAATCCTTGTTTTCCGGAAACAGCGCATCGAGCTGCGCCGCGCCGCTCTTGCCGGACAGTTTGGCCTCTTTCATCAAAACGATCAATAAAGCATCCAAGGAAGATCGTTCGAAAAGCGCATTTAAAAGCGGAGGAATTTCCTTATGCAATTCGTCCTCGGAGAACAAAGGCGGCCTCTGCGCCGATTCCATCCCATCCGGCGTAATCAAGCCTTGATGAAACGCCAGCAGGCGGATCAGCGATTCCTTGGCGCACTGAAGCGGCGTCTTCTTGGCAACCGCCGCGGGAGCGGCTTCTTGCGATGCGTTCGTTTTGTAAATGCTTTGTTGCAATTTCTGTTGAATGGAGGCTTCCAGCGCCGCGATTTCGCTGCCGATTCTCACGGCGATGGCTTGAATATAATCTTTGCGGATAAATCCGTCGGGAATACGCGCCACGAGCGGCAGCATGAACTCCACAATTTCGCTTTTGCCCTGCGGCGAGGCGGGATCGCGCCCCTGCAATCCCAAATTCAAATAGAATTCGAATCCATCCACAGCCTTGTCGAGCAGCCGCTGCAACGCCTCGGCGCCTTCCGCCTTGATGAAATCGTCGGGATCCAAACCTTGGGGCAACACGGCCGTGCGCACCGGCAATCCCAATTCGAAAAACGTCTCCACTCCCTTTTTCGCGGCGTTGATCCCGGCGTTATCGCCGTCGTAAAGCAGCGTAAAGCGGTTTGTATAGCGCTTGAGAATGTTCAAATGCTCCTTGGTCAACGCCGTACCCAAACTGGCGACGGTTTGGACGAATCCATGAATATGCAGCGAAATAGCGTCCATATAGCCTTCGACGAGGATGGCGCCCCGCTCCTTGAGAACGCTTTTGGCCTGATCCAACAAATACAGCACTTTGGATTTATTGAACAGCGGCGTGTCGTTGGTGTTGAGATATTTCGCCGGATCGTCGGAACTCATAGCGCGTCCGCCAAAGGCGATGGTTCGCCCCAGCGTATTTCGGATGGGAAACATGACGCGGTTGCGAAAACGGTCGTAATAGCCGCTGCCCTGCTGTCGGGGAATCGTCAGTCCCAATTCTTCCTGTACTTTTTCGGGGATGTTTCTTTGTTTTAACGCAAGATAGAGGCTGTCCCAGGCGTCCGGCGCAAAGCCAATGCCGAAGCGTTTGATAGATTCCGGCGTCAAACCGCGCGATTGGACGTATTCGGACGCCTTGGCGTTGGCGGGAAGCCATTTGGCGAAGAGTTGAGCCGCCATATCCATGACCTGGAAGCGGTCGATCTCCTCGTGCACCCGCTTGGGGCCGTCGGATTCGATGCGGATGCCTAGCTTTTGCGCCAGATGCCGCCGCGCTTCCCCATACGTCAGGTTTTCCATCGCCATAAGGAAGTCGATGGCGTTGCCCCCCTTGCCGCAGCCGAAACAATGAAAAAATCCTCGGTCGGGATGGACGTGAAACGATGGCGTTTTCTCTTTATGAAAAGGGCATAAACCGATGAACCGTCCCCCCTTGTTCTGCAAATGAACGTAATGGGAAACGATCTCCACGATATCCGCTTTATCGAGAATCTCTTCCTTAACCCGATCCAAAGCCATTTCCTTGCACCTCTAACAGGATAGTATCCTACCGCCGGCATGGCGGGGATTCCAGAGGGTTGGGGATTTCGCCGAATCGGCTTTAAAGCGTTGGGAAGCCTTCAAAAAAACGGGACGAAGCACAGCAAACAAGCTTCGTCCCTATGAGCAGTAAACGGTTTCTTTGGATCAATCCGCCGGCGCAGGATACGGCAGGGAAATCTTTACAAGATTGTACCCTTCGGGCGGATCGAGACTGAAAAGCGATTCGTTTAGGACGGGATTGAATTCGAAATTGGAGAACGCGATTTTTACATTTTCCGCTTTAAGAGGATGGCCGTGAGGATTAGGCCCTGCCAGGCCGGGCATAACCATGGCGAAGCCTTGCATTCCATTCACTTCCTTGACGACCCGCACTGGCAGGCCGGTTTCGACGTTCGCCCATACCGTCGTCGTCTCGTCGTCCTTGCGCACGCGGAAACAAACGGCGGCTTGCCCGTCCGTTACGCCGATGTCCAACACTTCTTCTGCGCCGTCCTGGAGAAGGCGCATCTCTTCCACGAAATTGATATTGGATTCCTGGCTGGGTTGGCTGGAATAATCGAATATCGCGGCGCGTTTCAAAAAGGGAAGCATGTGCAGAATTTGGCGGCTTTGAGAATCGATGATGGAAATCTCCATCTGCGGTTCCCTATTCGTTCTATTCCAATTGGGAAAAAAGTCATCGTATCGAATCACTCGCATCCGCCCTTGACCGTTATATATCTGTCGCATGGATACGGGAAATCCTCCCGGCCCTTCGATGACAACGTCGCAGGCGTATGTCCGGACTGTTTGCATCTTTTCCAAGACATCGGCGAAAACCATTCCTCTTTTATAACTGCCTAAATTGAATCCCAAGATAAATGTCAAAATCAACGCGGCGAAAAGGGCGGCGAACGCCCAACGCCGGGGGAGGGACAATCGAAAGCTCTTTTCCTTCGCCAATGATGGCGTTCGTCTTCCGCCTTGAATCATTTTCCTCAAACGGGAATGAGCCGCCTGCCATTGTTCCTCCTCTGGAACATCGCCGCGGACGGAGTCGATCCACTTTTGCAGAAATTCCAGATCGGGATCGCTATGATTTATGGGCGAATCGGACATGGATCGCATTCCTTTCCCGGATGGATGCTGTTTTCGGATTTCGATCCGTATTCTTGCGGAAGCAGCGATGGTTGCAGAATTTCCCGCAGGCGCTGGCGGGCGCGGTGCAGAACAACGCCTACGAGAGTCGTATTCAAATCCAACTGCGCAGCGATTTCCTCGTAGGAGAGTTCTTCGAAATAGCGCAGGGCGAAAATTTGCGCTTCGCGTTCGGAGAGCGATTGCAATGCTTGGCGTAGTAGCGCCGCCATTTGTTTCTGCTCCGCCAGCCGATGGGGATTGTATTCGGCTGGAGCGGCTAATTGTTCGAACGATTCGGTGTTTTCGCTTCTATGTAACCGATCCCGGCGTAAAAAATCCACGGCGCAACGCACTGCCATTACGCGCAAATAAGCCCCCCACTCTCTTACGGCGTCCGAGCGCAAAAGAGAGCCGTCCGTTCTCAACAGTTTCAAAAAAACGTCCTGGAGAACGTCTTCGGCGTCATCGGCGTCGCCAAGAATCCGGTAAGCCGCCGTATAAACCATGCGGCCATGCCGCTCGGCCAATTCCGCCGCGAAGTCTTCGCGATTAGCCGCCATTATTCAACCATAGCGTATTTGCCAAACTGTTTGTTCTTGGCGATATTCGCCGGGATTCCCGATGAAAACAATAAAACCGAGAGTGCGAAATTCTTGAATCCTTGATCGCAGGTCTATATGAATCAATAAGTTACGGAGTTTGCAGTGTTTGATAACTTATTAAATTCAATGCGTTTAAGTCAAGAATTTCGCACTCTCTCAAATTTATAATGTTCTTATTATTATGACGGATTCCACGCTTAATTTCTTACGAAAATTTTTGCAGAACCATAAAAAAAGGGGACCGGTAAGGGTCCCCTCATTGAGATTTATATATGAACCAAACGATTAATACAGCATATAATCTAGAACGGCGACTTTCTCGCCTGGTTCCAGAACGGCGTCGATGTCCAACGCTGGATCGGTGGTTATAGCGATCCAATCCACTTTGGAACTCGTTTCGCGGGAATGCCAGCTGAGGGTATGCGCGCCCGCGGTCAACTCGAAGGGACGCGGTTCGCCGGTAACGTCCCAGAAGCGTCCGCCTTCTATATATGTCTGATACCAGCGCCGTTCGAACTGTCCATTCCCCGATATCTGATAACCGTACTTATCGTCAGGCGCCATGCCTAGGAATGTGACGTCGAATCCAACGAAGAAAGAGTCGCTGTTCGAATCTTCGCCCCGGCATTTTGCGAAAATATAATAAGTTCCCGTTTGCAGTACGTTGAGTTTAAACGTGAGTTCCTGATCGGTTAATAAACTATTCGCTTGTCCCGACGAAAGGCTCTCTACGCACAATTGAGTTACTAACGACATATCGGGACGGACGGCCAAACTGCCCGAAAAGGCGCTTGGCGTTTCCGCTTGCAGGAAGACGGTGTCGGTTCCGATATCGAAAGGCTTGACGGCAAGTTGGAAATTCAGCGTAGTCGGAATGTATTGATTCCCGCCAACCGCGATCGAATATTCGTTGGTTTGATCCGTCAACGTTCCCGCAAAAACGCCGACAATATCGCCTTCTTTGGGCGCAGCCGTATAGGAAAGGGTGGAGTTTTTCGCTGCTGGAACAGTCCAGACAATCTTTCCGTCTTGCATAACGGCCGTTCCCATGTTGCCTGTCAGATTCGTTATCGTCCAACCTGCTGGAGGCGTTTCTTCGATGACAACATTGGGAGTTGAACCACTCTTTACAGCAAGGTTGATCTTCACGTTGACTGGACCTGTAACTTTGTTTTCCATAGCGGGCAATACGCGCGACGCTCCCGCGAATTGGTCGAGTTCTTGAAATGAAGCGTAGGCGAAACTGCCGTTGGAGGTGACGGCGAGCCAATCGATGCTGGCGTCATCCTCGCGGTTGCCGATAAAAAGCGTATGTTCGCCTGCCGTAAGGTCAAAGGGACGGGGATTCAGGTTCGGGTTGACGGAACTCACCCAGCGAGTTTGGAACGCCTTGGCGCTGTTGATATTCCAGCGCGACGAATCGTCGCCCGCTGGAAGACCGTCCACGGAGAAATGGAAAGAGTCGCTGTTGCCGTCTTCGCCGCGAACGGAGGCAAAAAGGTAATACGTCCCCGCTTCCGCTACATTAATGTTAAATGTCAATACATTGGCCGCCGATGAATTGACGGACATCGCCGTAATGCCGGTGCGGGTTCGGGGATCGATCACCAATCCCCATGAACCTTCCTGCCACACTTCGCCGCTTTCGGCTTGGATGAGCGTGATGAAATTCTTATCCACGGGATACGGCGCCGTTCTGGCTTCGAAAACCGGCGCTTTCGGCAAGACGGCGTCGCCGCCGATATAGCTGGCGCCGATGATCCCATCGGTAAAGGTTCCCTGCCAGGAACCGAACGATCCAATCTTCAGATCGTAAGTCATTGTCGCTTGTCCCGATAAGCCGGTCAGAATCCATGAGACGCTGCCATTAGGATTAATATTGAATTCCCCCGCCGAGACCGTGATGTTAGACGGTTTCGAACCAACAGGGAAAATTTCCGTAACCGTGGCATCGGAAACTTGCCCCGAACGAGCGCTGGCGGTTAAGGTTATGGAACTGAGATTCGCGCCTTTTTGCAATTGATCCGTGGGCAGTTTACGCACGACGGTCAAGGGATATTCCTCGATCGAAACATCGGTAAATTCCCACATGCCCAGTCCGTCCGCCTGCATCGCCGACGCCGCCAGGCCGACGTAGACGGGATCGCTCATAGGAACGACTTCCGTCCGGATCAAAACTTTGGCGCCCGCCGTGTTGATAGTGTAATAGCGGAAGGTGTTTCCATTTTTCTCCAACCGCAGCGGCCCCGTATGATTGTCCGTCAAGCCCCCCGGTTCGGGATCGCCATCCGTTTTGGTGGCGCCGCCTTTCATGGAGCGAAAGGTAGGATAAACGGAAGAATCCAACGAGCCTGTTCCTCTTATCGCCGCGGCCGTCGTCATCATTAACGAGGCTTGCACGGAATCGCCGTCAAGAGATTGCCGCACCATCACTCCGCCCCAGCCTAAGTCCAAGGGAAGAGGCGCGGCCTGGATAACGAAATCGCCGGTCATCTTCTTGAATACGAAATGAAACTGATCGTTCGTCGTTCGGTAGCCAATGCTCGCCCCGACGGCGTCTACTTCGTATTTCCCGGCGCTGAAAGTGGCCAGACCGGGGATATTCGGATCGCCGACATCGAGATGATCTTCGAAGATGCCGAGGGGTACCTGCGCCGCTAACGGACAGACGATAACGGCCAGAAACCCAATAAGACAAAATACTTGTTGAGTGAATCGCATAATATTCCTCCCAGTAATGTAATGGTTTTTATATTTTATATTCCATTAGGAGAAAAAATGGAAGTAAAAAATCACTTTTTTTGTTATCGCGTTTCAATGGAATATCTTCAAAAATGAAAGGGCGGTTCGAACAAAAACCGCCCTTGGATTCTATTAGTTTTTCCATGCCAGGACTATTTCACGATGGGCTTCAATACGATGTTGCGGTATTGAACAGTTCCATGATCGCCTTGCAAGTAGATCGGCCCGGGAACGAATTCATTGGAAGTCATCGCCCCGCCGGTGCAGCCGAGAAGGGGTTGATTGTCGATGATCATCTTGCCGTTCAGGATGATCGTGGCGTGGCGATCGCATAAGGTCATATCAAGGCTTTGCCATTCGCCAGCGGGCTTTTCAGCGGCGACTGTGGGACGGATGCGGCTGTAAATGGCGCCCATGTGATGGGAGTCAAGATCGCGGCCGTAATCGTCCTGCACCTGGACTTCATAAATGCCGCGAAGATAGACGCCGCTGTTGCTTCCCTTGGGTATGTTGACTTCGAGCGTCAGGTTGAAATCTTCGAATTCGGCTTCCGTGCGCAGGTTGCCATAACTGACATGCGGCTTCCCTCTTTCCTGGACAGGATTGTTTGTAAGGACGCCATCCTTAACGCTCCAACCGTTGGCGCTTCGCGGCTCCAGCAGTTTCCATCCTTCCAGAGTATCTGTTTTCAGAAGGACGACCGGATCGCCGAATTTCATTTTGGAAAGGTCCGGCGCCGGGGGCAGATCGGGGATGCGCTTACCGTTGAATGTGTATTTGCGGTATTTTTTACCGTCCGGTTGGGGCGTATAAATCGTCAAGCTCATCTCGTCGCCTTTTACCGTGGCTATGATCTCTTCCGCTATTTGTTGGGTAATGGCGAATTCCCCTTTTTCGTCCGGTTGCAAGGGATTCCCTAATACCAGCTTGCGAACGGGATCTTTGATCTTGCGCTGAATGGCGTTGATGCGTTGAATGACCAGCGTGTCGTTGTCCAGACATAGGCTGGAAACGGGAACGACGCTGCCGCCGCCCCACAGAATGTCGCCATCCAGGTAGCCGTTATCCTGCCAGATATTGAGATAGCCCGCGCCGCCGCCGGGAATCGTCAACGCCCAGCGCCCGATGAAGGGATTGTCCTGCGCCGAAACGAAAGCCGGAGCCAACGCCGCAACCGCCAATAATGCAATGAACATGCTTTTTTTCATGGATTTCCTCCTATAGGATCGTTTAGAAATGGGTAAGACTTCAGAAAAGTATCGATGTTCCACCCCGGCGAATCAAGCCTCGACGGCAACGCTGTGGCAGAACGGGATGGACCCACATAAGATGTATCTAAATAACGCCGATAGGAAACACGAAAAAAATCTTATATTATCGGTTTTGGTCCAAAGAATTCGTTTGTCCGTTGGCTTTTTTTTCTTGCGCTAAGGTCCACGACCCGCCGATCGTCGGCCCCTCGGCGTTCCCGCAGATGCGCGATCAGCGCATCCACATCATACCCATGTTCTTGCGCAATATCGTCCTTGATTTTCCAAAGTTCCTTCATGATTTCGTCAGGCATTGTTTTTCAATGCTCCACTACCCAATTCTCCTGCGCGACCGGCTCCGTGGAATTAAGGAATGTTAGAGGCGCGCCGCGCAGAGGATAGCGAGACGCTGGAATGGAGCGGGGCGGTTGGGCTAAGACGATAACTTCTACAGTCTCCCCATCATGAACCTGAAGATTCGTCAGGTTGATAAAGCCATTCTGAAGGATAGTCGTTTGAATATGATAAGCTTGTATGAGCAACGTCTTCTTTCATCACTAAACGATATAACATTCGGCGCAATTATACGGCGACAGGAGTTAACATATAAATTCGTCCAAACTTGGCGGCGGATATCACATCCCCTTGCCGAAGGGCTTCTCTGACATCATCGAGTCTGTATGCGTCTTCCAAGGAAAGGTAGGGAGACCATTCTTCATCCGTATATATCAGGTTCACGTCCACTTCCGCTAAGTATTTGCCCTCATGGACGATCTTCGTATGACGCCTAGTGTTCATTTCTTCCTCCGTAGAAAATCGGCCTCCCAACGAATGGGGTCTGGTTTATAGGCGGTTATGAGAACCGCCGGGAACGAAAAACCCTTCGGAATGCCCCAAACGGTATGAATAGCTTGGCCTAAGCGATCCTTTTGGAGAACCAAGACGCAAGGCCCTTTCCGATTGTCGGGATAATCTTCAATAACTATTCCTTCGACGACAGAAGAGAAGACGTCGCGGGCGGATATATTGTCCGCTCTCAGCTCATTATAACCGTGATCCGATATTCTGACATCTCCTCTTTCAATTAGCTGGAGGATTGTCTCGAATGTTTTGTTCAATATTTTTACCTCAAAGCGGCGAGTAATCGGATTTTTTATAGATCGCTGACGAAATAATCAATACGAGTCAATGCGCTTGTCGGCCCCTTTTTTCTGGATTAGGTTTCCATTACTTTTGTGGGGCGTATTCCTCGCATACTCGCTGAGTTTTTTGATTTCCCGTTTTGGATTTTTGACGGATTCCCATTCTCCCCGCTCGCCTGCCGCTACTGCTTGCTTCTGGCGCAAGAGCCGATCGCGAACCGATTTTCTTATTGGCAATCCTTCGTCGGGATCGCCGAGCAACTCGATCAACTATTGCTCGATGATGGTTTCGATCATTTCTTTGAGTTCGCTTTTTGTCATTTAAACTATCGTGGCAGCCATAGCGCCCTCCTAAATCTTACGGATAGCGCCGCCATAACAAGCCAGTGCTCGCTGTATATAGCCTATCACCGATTTATCATTTATTGTGCATGGGGCGTTTATTTTTATCACCCCTCCATCTTCTCCCTTACGTCCCCTACAATGCGGGCGGGGGAGCCGCAGACGATGGCGTAATCGGGGACGTCCTTCGTCACCACCGCCCCCGCGCCGACGAGAGCGCATTCTCCTATAGTAATCCCGCATAAAATCGTAGAGTTGGCGCCGATGGATGCGCCGCGCTTAACGAGAGTGGGTATCTGCTCCCAATCCTCTTCCGTCATCAGGCTGCCGTCGGGATTCACGGAACGGGGATATTTGTCGTTGGTAAAGCAGACATGCGGGCCGATGAAGACGTAATCCTCGACGGTTACCATTTCGGGAAGGAAAGCGAAAGCCTGAATTTTGACGTTTTTGCCAATGGCGACCTTTTTACGGATTTCGACGAAGGCGCCGATTTTGCAGCCGTCGCCGATGACGCAGCCGTAAAGATTGACCAGTTCGGGATGGTAGATAATAACGTTTTCGCCTAAGCGTACATCCGGCGCAATCATAAGTTTCCTCCTCAACCGTTATTTAATAGGCGTTTCTGCGCGATTTTTAAACGGGAGAGTAGCATAGTTGCGGCGGCGGTTCTATTCCTTTGCGGGGCTTTGGAATGCGCGGACGTCTTCGCTGAAAACGTTTCTTGCTTTTTCGGATGACATGCCCTCATCCCCACTATGCGTAACATGGAATGATAAATCCACTTACAGTAATCTCATTTCGACTGAATCTAAGAGATTTCATGGATTTTCCCTTAGAAATTAACAACTTATCCACAGGCTTATTATGATTAAAATCAAACAAATCTCTTTCTCGAATGACCTCTTTCCACTATTGTTTTATTAAAGATCATGATTTCCATTAGTGTGATTATATTTTTTTAACTGATTGAAAATCAATAAGTAATATTACTTATATCCCGGTTCCATGCAGTTAAGTAAGAAAAAAATCAACCGCCAATGCCGCTTCTCGTACTTCACGCTTATGGGAAAAACCACTATAAGAATTTGTGAAAAAAACAAGTTATCAACAAGCGCTTACAGGGGGAATAATATGAAAGTATCTATTCTCATGGGCAGTCCTTCCGATCTTCCTAAAATGAAAGGCGCCGCCATTGCTTTAAAACAGTTCGGCGTCGCATGGGAAGCGAGGGTTATGTCCGCCCACCGATCCCCTGCCGTCGTCGAGAGTTATGTCCGCGAGGCGCCTAAAAACGGCGTCCGCATTTTCATTTGCGGCGCCGGTCTGGCCGCCCATCTGGCTGGATGCGTGGCGGGGCAGACCCACTTGCCGGTAATCGGCGTACCTCTCTCCAGCGGCGGTCTTAATGGCCAGGACGCCCTCTTTTCCACCGTTCAAATGCCCAAAGGCGTTCCCGTAGCGACTGTCGCCATCGATGGAGCCTTTAACGCCGGTCTCCTTGCCGTGCAGATGCTGGCCCTATCTGACGAAAAATTAACCGCCGAACTCCTCGCATGGAAAAAATCCCAAGAAGAGGCGGTTTTAGAGGCGGATAAAAAAGCGCAGGAAACCATTGCCGAAACGTTTTGACTTTTCGTCGGTTATTCGGTAGGATGAAGTTCCTTGCATCGCGGCCGGCATCATGAAAACCAAATTCTATCGCGAGGCTGATCTAATGAAAAAAACGGCTTGTTTACTTTTTCTCTTCGCCTTTGTTCTCGCTCTTCCCGCTCTTGGCGCGGAAATCAAAAAGGTCAACGAAATGAAAATCGGCGACAAGGCGCCCGATTTCAAACTTCCCGGCGCCGATGGACGCGATTATGCGCTGAAAGACTTCAAGGATGCCGCTATTCTCGTCGTTATTTTCACTTGTAACCACTGCCCCACCGCCCAGGCCTATGAAGAACGGATAATAAAGATCGTGGCCGATTACAAGGACAAAGCCGTCGCCTTCGTCGCCATTTCTCCCAACGATCCCAAAGCCCTGCGCTTGGACGAGCTGGGCTATACCGATCTCAGCGATACTCTGCCGGAGATGAAAATTCGCGCCGAGCAGCGCCAGTTTAATTTCCCTTATCTCTTCGACGGCGAAAAACAGGATGTTTCCCGCGCTTACGGCCCCACGGCTACGCCTCACGTTTTTATCTTCGATAAGGAACGCAAACTGCGCTATTCCGGCGGCGTCGATAATTCGGAAAAAGTGGAGAAGGCTGACGCGCCTTACGTGCGCAACGCCCTCGACGCCCTGCTGGCAGGCAAACCGGTTCCCGAAGAAACCACCCGCCGCATGGGATGCTCCATCAAATGGTCCGAGAAGCGCGATGACGTGAAAAAAGCCCTGGAACGTTGGGCCGCCGAAGAAGTATCCATCGATTCCATCTCCACTCCCCAAATTCTGGAATTGATGAAAAACGATTCTCCAAAACTGCGGCTCGTTAATTTTTGGGCTACCTGGTGCCCGCCCTGCGTTGTGGAATTTCCCGACCTCGTCGAAACCAACCGCATGTACCGCCACCGCGATTTCGAGATGATTTCCATCAGCCTCAACGACATCGAGGACAAGGAAAAGAGCCTGTCTTTCCTCAAAAAGAAGGAAGCCTCCAGTAAAAACTATATTTTAGTTGACGGCGAAGACCCGGATAAACTTATCGAGGGAGTGGGCAACGGATGGGAAGGATCCATTCCCTTTACGTTGTTGATTCGTCCCGGCGGTGAAGTTGTTTTCAAACATCTCGGCGCCGTCGATCCAGTGGAACTGAGAACCGCTATCGTCGAAATACTGGGACGCATCTACAAATAATTTAAGGAGAAAGGCGAATCTCTCGCAGTTTCGAACTCAATATTCGCCCTCCTAGCAAATTTTACTTAAGTTATTGAATTATTGACCGAAATTTGTTATAATGTCTCTGGTTATTACTCTCGCGATCTCGAGCGTTGGCTCGAGCTCTCCTTTCCAGAGTTGAGGACGATGTGAGTAGAAGCGGCGCCGTGTCCCGGCGCCGCTTCGCTTCGTTATGGGCTTTTTTTTTCGCAATGATTTATGCGGGGTGAATTGAAGGGCGAATTGGTATAAAGTACGGCGAACATAACGGTCCAGTGGAACTTGCTTCCCTTGACCCGCCTCATAAACGTTTTCCATTCGCATCCAGATTTTTTTTTCGAAATAAGGATTGGGAAAAAATAGCATGAAGGCATTAGTCACCGGCTGTGCGGGATTCATCGGCAGCCAATTATGCGAACGGCTGGCCGAGAGAGGCGATTCCGTCATCGGCGTCGATTGTTTTACGTCCTATTATGCCGAACAGCGAAAACGCGCCAATCTAGCGGCGTTGATGGCCCGTCCCAATTTTACGCTGGTTGAAGGCGACCTTCTCGCTTTAGACTTGAAGAATTTGCTTTCCCCGGTTGATTGTGTATTTCACACTGCCGGCCAGCCGGGAGTACGCGGCAGCTGGGGCGGACAATTCGACGAATACGTCCGCAACAATATCCTCGCCACTCAACGCCTTCTGGAAGCCGTCAAATCCAATGGCGGCCATACGAAAGTGGTTTTCTCCTCCTCTTCATCCATCTATGGCAACGTCGAACGGCTTCCGGTTTCGGAAAGCGATTTGCCTCGCCCCTTTTCGCCTTATGGAACCACTAAACTCGCCGCCGAGCATCTATGCATGCTCTATCACGCCAATTATGGCGTCTCCATCGTCTCGCTGCGCTACTTCACCGTTTACGGCCCCCGCCAGCGTCCCGACATGGCGTTTCATATCTTCATTAAGGCGCTTTTGCAGAATGCTCCTATTATCCTTCATGGCGATGGCTGCCAAACGCGCGACTTTACTTATGTAGACGACATCGTCGACGCCAATCTCGCCGCCGCCGACAAGCCCGTTGCGGGCGAAATCTTTAATATTGGCGGAGGCAGCCGCCAATCGTTGCGGGACGCTATTGCTATCTTGGAAAGAATCTCAGGTCAAAAAGCTGATTTGGACTGTCGCCCCGCCATCTACGGCGATGTCCGCGACACTTGGGCCGATACGGAAAGAGCGCGTCAATATCTCGGCTTTCAACCCAAGGTGGCTCTGGATGAAGGACTGAAGCGGCAGTTCGAGTGGGAAAAAACCATTTATCCTCCCCAAGATTGACGTTTTTTATGGATACGGTCTACCATTTCATCGCCAATCCACAAGCAAGACGCGGAAAAATCATGGACGAACTGCGCGCCGTCCGTGAAGCTTTCCGCCAGGCGGAAAAAACCGCCAAATTTTATTTTACCGAGCATCCGAGGCACGCCATCGAAATCGCGGACAATCTTACGCGCTCCGGGGCCGAGATTATCCTCTCTTGCGGCGGCGACGGCACGGCTTTCGAGGTTATCAACGGCATTATGCGCAGCGGCCGCGCCAGTTCCGTCCGTTTGGGCATCATACCCCTCGGCACCGGCAACTCCTTCATGCGCGACTTCGGCGTCTCCAGCTGGCGCGAATCAATCGAACGGATTTTTAACGAAAGAACGATTAAGGCCGACATTGGACGAATTACTCCCGCTGGCGGGGAGAATCCCTCCTGCGTCTATTTTCACAATATGGCCGCCTTCGGAACCTTCGCCGAAGCCTGCAAGTTGAGGCATGGCGGCTTTCGCATTATGGGCAAACATGCTTACAACGCCGCTTTTCTTTATCTTCTCACCCATCTGAAACTTTATCCCATCCAACTGGCCTTCGACGGCGCTTCCCCCTTGGAATTACATGGCCCCATCGTCGCCGTCTGCAATTCCCAGTTCACAGGCCACGACATCCGACTTTCCCCCTCTTCCCGCGTCGACGACGGACGCTTCGAAGCGATTTATGTAGAAGACGCCCCCGCCTCGGATTTATTCAAACTTTTCCTCAAGCATCCCAGCGGCCAACATCTGAACCATCCCAAGATAACCGTCGTCTCCGCCTCCCGCATCGATATCCATATCGGCGAAATCGATTGCCACATGGTCGACGGCGAACTCTTTTCCAACCGTCCCTTACGCATCGATTGCCTGCCCCAAGCGCTGGAAATCTTTGCGTGAATAATTTCCTTTGAGAATTTCGCCTATAACTTAACTCGGAATATTATATTGGCTCCAATCGTATTGGTTGTGTTGGAAAACCAGCGTAGAGAAAAATTCCGTATCGCCGATATCTGATTCGTTACTCATGAAAACATCGAAAGAACGGGCGATTGGAATAGCCTCATATTCCATATTGCATGAATGATAAGCCAAGAATTGATAATTAATCGGAAAAGGGCGATTGGGTTTATCTGGACGATAGCCCATTTGCATCATAAACGGTCGATAAACAGGGATTTCGTCGCTCGGAGATAAAAAATCGACAAGATTCATAAATTTTTTTTCTTGCAGGATAAAAACAAGAGGATTGTTTATTCTTCCCGTCTCGAAAAATGCTCTCAGTCCTTCTCTGACTTTTACTAACCGTTGAAAGGCTCCTCCCCGATATTTGGCGAATTCGTATTGGGTCCATGTTTTGGGGGCGCCATGCTTTCTTAGAAGAAGCAGATCGAGAGCGTTGCAAATCAAAAATAAATTTAAGGAATTTGACGATTCATAAATAGATTCGCAGACGCCATCGCAACAATCAGGAAAGGGACGAATAATATTGTGGATTTTTCCCAAAGCCGCATTTGGAGTTGAAGTATTTTTTTGACCGCATATCGTCCTATAATATTCTTTAATTAATTTGCGGGATATGTTGACGCATGCGCTGGAAATATCCGTCAAAATATAATTGATTCGAATAGGTTTGTTCTTGCATATTTGGAGAGGAAAATGATAAATGTAATCGGTAAAGGCTAGAGAACCTGTCGCCGAGCCAACTGCAATATCGATGATGTTGATTTCATGGCTATTTGAAAAAATATCCACCATTATCTTTGATGAAAAAAGCATAGAAAGGGCATGTTGAATCTTCAAAATATGGCTAGGCCAATAAAATGTAAACATCTCCATAACATCGCGTTCGATAAGAGGATCGGTGCTATTAGCCGATTCTGGAACTGTTTGATTTAAGCGGAATTTTTGATAGAGTTGATATATTTCCGGCGAAAGGGACCAAATGCTTCTTTTCATCCAAGCAGGTTGTAGAGTATGCGTCATAATGGTATTCTCCTTTTGTTTAGGTTAAACTTATATAAAGCAATATGTATGCCAAATCGTTTCATTAACCATAATCCGTTTATTCTTCTATGGTTATGGACTTATGTTTTAGCATAAATTTGTGGATATTTTTATATGAATCAAATCGATAATCGATTGGCTCAAATTCAAAGCCGATGGGATGAACTGATAGGCTGCGTTCACGATCCTGCTTTGTTTGAAGGATTGGCTGCCGATTTGGCAAAGAGATGGTTTGCCTATTTTTTTACTCTCCCCAACCGTCCAGAAAAACGCCCCTCGCTTCGGTCTCACGTTTTAGCGCTCTACGATCCTTTTGCGCCGCGTTCCGTCTTTCCCGCCGGGATTCGATTCTCTTGCAATACTTATGTCGGATGTGCTTTGCAATGCGCCTATTGTTATATTCAGACCTATTTCGAAAATCCCTTGATTGCGCCTCACGCCAAGCAGAAATTCGCCGAGCGGCTAGAGAAGGATTTTCGCGAACTGGAGGAATTGAACTTGCCAGCCATTCCCTTGCACTTCAGCAATAGCACGGATGCGCTGCAAGAAACGCTGGAAAAACGGCATCAAAATACGTTTTATCTTCTGCAACGATTGGCGCAGGGAGAACATCGGCGATTTCAACCTATCCGCATGCTTACGCGCAATCCTGCGTTACTGCTCCGCCGCGAATATTTGGATCTTCTTTTGGAAATCAAGAACAAAGTGACAGTGCAGGTATCGATCCCTATCCTAGATCCCAATGCGGGCCATTTTTACGAACCGAATGTTCCCTCTTCCTCGATGCGGTTGCAAGCGATTTACAAGCTTCGTTCGCAGGGCATACCCATATCTTTCCGCATCGATCCCCTCTTTCCGCGCGATCCGCTGCCTAAGGAAATTTTTGGAGAAACCGCATTAACCGGTTTCGATGTTTTGCCCGCGCAGACGGAAATGGATCTTCGTTATTTAGTCCAAGCGGCGGCGCAATGCGGATGCCAATCCATCGTCATTTCGGCTTTGAAAATTCCTCGAAATCTTTCTTCCAGAAATCAACGCCTTATGAAGGGCTGGCTGGCTTTTTATCAGTCGCTCGCAGCGGCGCATCCAAAATTAAATAGCCGGAATTATCTCCGTTTGCCTCATGAATATCAGCATGGAGAGTTGGTCTATCCCATTCTCGATGAAGCGGAACGTTGGGGAATCATCGTGGAGCATTGCAAAAATAATCTTATCCATGCTCGATGAATTTATATATGAGTTCGAATCCGATTCTAACATATCATTCCCTTAAACGTTAAAATAATCGCCTCATTTTCATCCCCCCCTCTCTAGCCGCCGCCGGAGTTTCCGATAATGGTTATGCCGAGGATGCGAAAAAACGGCTGCAAAGCCGTAAAACCCCCTCGACTTCGCTCTGTTTTTGTGTTGGATTACCTTATAGATAGAAACGAAAAGCAGCGGCCTTGAAAGTGGTGGAACTGAAATCCTACGACTGGTTGGAAGATGCGATCCTGACGGTTTGCAAGAAAGTCTTCCCTTTGGAACCGGCTCTGACGGTCCATTCCATTGCGCAAAAGCAGCACCGTATTTTTCCCCATCAGGATTACGATTTTCTTCTGCAATCCCCCGATGCGGAATTCCGGCTGATTCTGCGGCTTCATTACGGAATGTTCTCCCTTTGGAGCGGCGTGGAAGACATCAAGACCGCCAAGGAATTTTCCGTTATGCGCCATGCCTATCAGCATGGCTATCCCGCCCCGTTTCCCTATTGCTTCAGCACCCGCAAAATGCCCTTCGGGCGCTCTTACCTCATCATGGACGCGGGCGACGGGCGCCGCTGGTGGGAGATGGAAGGCAGCCTACGCGCCATCCAGGAGGAGACCGTGGATTCGCTCGCGGACCAGTTAGCGAAACTCCACGCTTCCGTCTCTCCCCAACATCCTTTGATTCCCAAGATTGACGTCCCCAAAGCGCTGAAAACCCTGCGCTCCCGCTCCGCGAGCCTTAATATTTCCGATCTGGATAAAGCGCTGCGCGTCTGCGGCAAGGCTTTCGAAACGGTCGGCGCCGCTTCCACCGTTCTTCTTCACGGAACCTTCGAAATGGACAATACGCTTCTCGTTCACAACCGCGTCCGCACGGTAACGAACTGGGAGCACGCCGCCATCGGCGATCATCGCTGGGACGTGGCTTACGCCTCCCTTGCCTTGCAGCAGAAGGGCGACCGTTCCCTGGCGAACCGCTTCGTAGCCCGTTACGTCCAACAAACCGGCGCTTCGCTGGAAAACATGGATTTCTGGGAAGGCTTGATCGCCCTGCGCCACTATGCTCTTGGTGAATGGGTGCGTTCTCTCGACGAGCGCAGCTTCAGCGTCATCGCAGGGATGCAAACGGACCTTTTCGATCGTCTCGAAGCCATGCGCGACCGCGCCCTGGCGCAGTTTGGGTAGGGTTTCATCGGTAAACCTGCCGCCGATGGTCGATATCGATGACGAGGATCACGAGCCGGTCGTCATGAATTTCGTAAATGATGCGAAAATTGCCCATACGAAGGGACCAGCGATTTTCAACTCCTTTTAACTTTTTTACGCCGGCGGGGCGGGGATTGTTCGAGAGGGAAGCGATGCGTTTTAAAATACGGCTGCGCAACGGTTTCACGATGGATTCCAGGACGCGATCGGGAGCGGGCTTGATGATAAGGGTATAAGACATCGGCTTTATTCTTGAAAACCGTATTTCTTTTCGATCTCCTCAAAAGGAATCTCCCCCGGTTCTTTCAGCGCGGCGTCGGCAAGTTGGTTCAGCCTCTGGTCCTCCAACTCATCCAAGTATTCGTAATCCTCCATCTCCATGATGACGAATTCATTGCCTTTATACTGAAAAAAGACTCGTTCACCGGTGGTCAGGATTTTTTCGCAATAAGCAGCTAAGTTTTCTTTTTCAATAGTTTGCGCCATGATAGCCTCTCTCTTGCATTGCCGATCTGCGGCGGCAAATCTTTATAAACGCATTCTAATGTCAAAACGGCTGCGCCGCAATGTTTTTTTAGCCGCTCGAATTTCGGAACGATTTCTGTAGAAAAGAATGGAGAATTGATTGAAATAGAGGAATTCCCTCCGACAAGGCTGCGCCGAAAGAAAGGATTGAGCGCTTCGGCAGGAATTTCACTCTACCTGTTTGAGTTGATAACTATGAGAAATGGAAATGCTTATCGTTTTTTCAGTTTCTTTTCCAATTCGGCGAGCCGTTCGATGTATTCGGGGAGTTTGGCGATGTTTTCCCGGTAGTGGCGGAAGGATTCGGCGTCCATAGCGGGGGAGCCGCCGATGACGGCGCCGCCGGCGACGTCTTTACTGATGCCGGAGCCGTTCATCACGCTGGCGCCGTCGCCGATGCGGATATGGCCAACCATGCCGACGCCGGGGCCGATTTTAACGAAAGCGCCGATTTTGCTGCTGCCGCAGATGCCGACGCCGTCGCCGATGAGGGAGTCCTCGCCAACAGTGACGTTGTGACCGACTTGAACCAGGCTGCCGATGACGGCGCCTTTGCCGATGGTGGTGCGTCCGAGCGTAGCGCGGTCGATGGCGGCGTTGGCGCCGATGCGCACGTCGTCCTCGATGACGACATAGCCTACCTGGGGAATTTTACAGTGCATGCCGTTGGGTTCTTTGGCGTAGCCGAAGCCATCGCTGCCGATGACGACTCCGCTTTGAATGAGCACGCGGCTGCCTACCTGCGTTTTTTCGCGCAGGACGACGGCGGGATGGAGGATCGTCTCTTCACCGATGACGCAATCTTCGCCGATATAGCATCCGGCATGGATGACAGTTCCCGAACCGATGCGAACGCCGCGTTCAATGACGACGTTCGCGTGAATTGCAACGCGCTCGCCTAGGACGACGCTGGGATCGACGATGCTAGTAGGATGCAATAGGGATTCAATCCCGGATAATTGCAGCGCGGAAGCCGCGCTATTCACGGTTACCACCACTCTATTCATAGATGGTCAACCCCCTGATTCTTTCGCCTTCGCAAACGAAGGACCCATACGGATTATTCAAATCCAATTCGCGGGTAGGCGCATGACTCTTCTCGCCGCCGCCGATCTTTTTATTATTAAACCCTACTATTGAAAACACAAACACTTACGATTATAAGATAAAATTACCGATAATTCGATTATTCATTCATAACTTCAATTGAATTGTTAGCGTTCGACAATAAGGCGTCTAAATTATAATCTAATAATTGTAAGAAAATCAACTAAATAATCGACTTTCTTCTCTTTTTCCTAAAAAAACCGATTTTTGCGATGTAATGGCAGACGGCGCTGCGCTTTAAGCCTGCCCTGCGGTTTTCTGTCACCCCAAGTTCTTTGTCGAAGAGACAGAGGAAAACCGCTATCAATCATACCGATTAATATGGATTCTGGAAAGAGGAAACCCCAGCGGCGCCATCGAAATCGTTCGAGCAAACGATTAATAAGCAAAGGGTTGAGCGTACCAAAGGACGATCTCTGGACCGTAAAGCAAACAAATATAGGCGCCGAAAGCAAGATAAGGACCGAAGGGGATATGGCCGTATTTTCCGATGCGTCCGGACAACTTCAAACCCAACCCGGCGATGGAGCCGATAAAGGCGGCCAGAAAAATGCAAAGCAGGGATATGTCCCAACCAAGAAAGCCGCCGAGAAAAGCCATGAGTTTGACGTCGCCGAATCCCATCGCCTCTTGCTGGAAAACCCAAGAGCCAATAAAGCGGATAGACCAGATAACGCCGCCGCCCACGGCGACGCCTAGAAGGGAATGGGTCAAATCCCGAACCAATGCCGAGGGGAATAATCCGCCCCATTGCGCGGCGGCGGCGGCGATCAGGGAAAGAGGAATCATAGGGATGGAAAAAATATCGGGAATGTATTGATGATCCCAATCGATGCCATTAGCGACGATGAGAATAGAGACGAGGAAAAGATAGAGAAGCGCCGTGGAGACGTTTTGGCAATGATGGACGATTCCCATAAAGAGAAGCGCCGTCATTAATTCGTAAATCGGGTAGCGGAGGGGAATGCGCGCCTGACATTGGCGGCAGGCGCCGAGGAGAAAAAGATAGGAGAGAAGAGGAATATTGTCGTACCAGGCGATTCTGTTTCCGCACTGCGGGCAGTGGGAGCCGGGAAAGACGATCGATTCCTCGCGGGGAATGCGCCAGACGCAGACATGAAAAAAACTGCCGCACGCCGCGCCGAAAATACCGGCGGCGAGAGTGAAGAAACTATGGGGAACGGAATCGAACATAAGCGTTTTTTCCTTGCGGCGCGCCGGATGATAAGACGCGCTTCGGAATTCGACCGAGCGCAATCCCCGCTGCGGAACTAGAGGCGCCTTGCGGCGCCGCTAGACGCAAGACGGAGGGGAATGCACAATAAGTCAATGATATGGAGCGTCCGCACTTTTCATGCGCCGGACGTTCCGTTCTCATCACCCTGGACCGCCAGCGGCGAAGAGGGAAAAGAGAGGAGTTCCATGAATCCAGAGAATAACGCCGATTGCATTTTCTGTAAAATCGCAGCTCGGACGCTGCCTGCGCCATTAGAGTACGAGGATGATTATGTGGCGGCTTTTAAAGACATCAACCCTCACGCTCCAGTTCATCTCTTGATTATCCCTAAAAAGCACATCGAGAAGATTGGCGATTTGCATGGGGAGGACGTCAATCTATTGCCCATGATGGCGGCGGCGGCGAAACAACTCGCCCAGAAATTTGGAATCTACGAAGAAGGATTCCGGCTAGTGATCAATTCGGGAGATAACGGAGGACAGACGGTCTATCACTTGCATATGCACATGTTAGGCGGACGCTTTATGCGCTGGCCTCCAGGCTGAACAGGATCGCGCGGCGCTCCGTTCACTTTTTTTCTCAAATCGCGGTATACTTCAATAAATGGATTGTGTTTTTTTGATCCATCGAGATTTTAGGAATGGAGTAATTGATGGGTTTAACGGCGTGACCTTCCTGCGATTTTACGAAGTAAGAAACCGCATTTATTGAAATAAATGAAACTATCTCTTCGACTTATATTGGTTTCGTGTATCGCCCTTCTTTCGGGATGTTCGGCGCCGGAGAAGCCGCGTCCGCCGCAAATCTCGTCCCCGGAACATCCAAAAACGCCAGTTGAAAATGTCAAGGAAACGCCGGTTGCTCCCGTGGAACCAGCGGCGCTGGAGAAGTCCGTTCTCTCTCCAGACGATCGGAAAAAAGTGTTTACTCAATTTTTGCAAGGCGCGCTGCTGGAAAAAAAGTACCGGTACGAAGAAGCGGGCGATGCCTATGCGAAAGCCTATAAAACCTATCCCGAATCCGCCTATCTGGGCGCCATGACGGGCGGAGCGCTCTTGAAAAGCGGAAAAATCGACGAGGCGATCCAATACGCAAATAAAGCCATTCGCAGCGGATCGGAAGAGGCGGAAGCGCATCGCGTTCTGGGCGAGGCTTATAAGCATCGGCAAAAATGGAACGACGCCGTCTCCGAATACGAGAAGATGCTTGCTTTGGATCCCTCCTCGTTGGAGGCCATGCAGGAATTGTCGCAACTTTACCAGCGGTCGGAGCGTTACGACGACGAAATTGGAATCCTGCGCAGGATGATTCGCACCGACCCGGCGCAGGAGATCGTCTATCGCTTCACGATCGCGGTCTTATACTACCGTTTGAATCGGTTGGACGACGCTTTGGCGGAGTATGGGGAACTCGCTCGGCTGGCGCCCCGCTTTCCCGACGTCTATTTGAGAATCGGCGGCATTTACGAATTGCAGGGGCGGACAGAGAAGGCGATCGAGGCATATGGATCGGCGTTGAATTCCTCGCCCGACAATAAAGAAGAAGTCCTTATCCGGAAACGCTTGGGGAAACTCTACCTCGTCCGCGGAGCGTACCCAGAAGCCATCGAACAATATTCCTCGATCCGGCGGCTGGCGCCGGACGATTTGGATGCGCGGAAAAATCTGGCTTTTCTTTATATCCAACAAGGAAAATACGAAGAATCCTTGGAAGAAGTAGAAGCGGCCGCCAAGGACTCTCCCGCCGATTACCGGATACAAGGATGGCGGAAAGAAGTATTGGAGAGTCTGGGAAGAAAAGAAGAGGCTTGCCAGGGATTTTTGAACGCTTTAGAGCGCGCCCTGGAGGAGGACGTCAAAGCGAATACGCTGCCGTTTTTGCGGGAAGCGTCCAGCGGCGATTTTTTGCAGGAGACGGAAGATTGCCGTCTGCTGCCGCGCTTGGAGGAAATCCTAAAAAAGGCGATTACGAAACAAATTGCGATTCCCAGGGCGCTTTTCGCCCACGCCAATCTTGCCGCCTATCGGAAGAATCTGGAAGAATTGCAGCAAGACATTGAATTGATATTCGAGGGGCTGAACCGGGCGGAAGCCGGCGGAAAGAAGGAAGAGGCGGAGGATATCGCTTTCGAATTGCTTCTATGGCCGCAGGTGAGGCAGGCCTATTTGCAGCCCATCGGCCTGAACGATCCCATCGAACTGCTGGAAAAGTGCCGCCGATCATTCCCCGGCCATGAAGCGTTTTTGCGGATTCTGGGCATCGCCTATATGGAAAGAAAAAATTGGCTGGCCGCGGAAGAGCGATTGAAAGAAGCCTCCGGATTGATGGAAAAAAATACGTCCGCCTATAAGGAAGTCTTGTTTCAATTGGCGGGATTGTATGAAAAAATGAATCGTCTCGCCGATGTGGAACTGGCGATGAAAGAAGCGATTTCGCGGTTTCCGGAAGACCCGGAACCTTATAATTATTTGGGATATACGTTTGCGGATCGCAATGTGCGGCTGGATGAGGCGTTGCGGTTGATCGAAACGGCGCTTAAATACGACCCGGACGACGGGAATATCGTCGACAGTCTGGGTTGGGTCTATTTCCGGCTGGGAAACAACCAGACCGCTATCAAGCATTTGCAGCGCGCATCGGAGCTGCGGGCGAATCATCCCGTCATTCTCGATCATCTGGGCGACGCCTATAAACAAGAGGGAGACAATGGCAAAGCGTTGGAGTTTTGGAAAAAAGCGTTGGAATGCGGCCCGCAATATCCCATCGAATTCACGGCGGAATTTCAAAACGCTGTGAAGCGTAAAATTGAAGAAATGGAGAATTCGATAAAACCGTGATGCTTCATCCGCCAGAAGACGCCATTCGGCGCCTGGAATCCAGACTTTCCAGCGAACGTTTCCGCCATAGCGTAGGAGTATACGAAACGTGCGTCCTATTAGCCGACGCTTGGAAGAATTACCCCGTGGACAGGGATTGGCTGATGTGGGCGGCGTTGTTTCACGACTGCGGCAAAGAATTGAGCGGCGCCCAGACGGAAGAACTGCTAAATGACGAGCCGCTTCGTTGGGGCGCCGAGCTGATGGAGTTTAAGAAATTGAGACATGCGCCCTTGGGAGCGAAACTCTTGCAGATGGAATACGGCGTGGAAAACGATGATGTTTTGAAGGCGGTGGCCTATCATCCCACCGGGTCGCCCGAATTGACGCCGATCGGATGGATGGTCTACATCGCCGATTATCTGGAACCGAACCGCTCGGGATTCGAAGATCGTGAAATGATGTTGGAACAGGCGTGCGCCGATCCCATGAAAGGTTTGCGCCTGATGGCGGACTTGCGCATCCAGGTTGTAAAGAAAAAAGGAAAGACGGTGCATCCGCTGGCAGTGGAGTTTCGAAAATATCTTAAATTGTTAGGAAAGCCATGAAGCCTTTCGATAAGCGCCCCATTTGCGGCGGCGAGTTGGCGGAAAAAGAGGTAGAAAAACTGCTGAAAGGCGGGATGCATACGGCGATTCTAAAAGTTCACGCCGACGTATGTCTACATTGCGGCGAGCGATTGTATTCGGTTGAAACAGCGCAACGTTTCGAGGAGATTCGAAACAAGTTGGAAAGTCAAGAATTCGAAGAGTTTCAACTGGTGGGACAAACCTCCCAGGTTCTTTGATGTGTAATATCTTTGTCTTTACTTGCTATATTTTACTTTTCAAATAAATCCGCATGAGAACCAGTTCTTTCAAGAATAAGACATTCGTTATCAACACGATAAATTAGGAGCCAGTCTGGTTCTATATGACATTACCTATGTCCTTCCCATTTGCCCATTAACTTATGACTCCAATAGACGGAAGGCAATGGTTTTTCATCTTGCAAAAGATCAACGAGGCTTTCCAATTTGTCAATGTTCTTCCCGCGTTTTGCAATACGCTTCAGATCTTTAAAAAAAATATTCGTTGTTTTTATGGAAAGCACTTAAATTCCTATTTCTTTGCGCAAGTCGGAAAAACGATTGAATGTGGGAAGGTTTTCCGTTTTTTCGCCCTCTTTCATAGATTCAACGGTTTCTTGGTTAGGAATATTTATGTTGAAGGGCAAACCCTTAAGAAGGTTGACTTGAGCATAAAACATACGGATGGCTTCTTCTTCCGTAATGCCATGTTGTTGAAATATCTTAACAGCTTCTCTTTTTAAATCGCTATCGATGAGCGTTCTTATCCGATCGTCGAATCCCATTTTTTAAGCCTCCATTCCACTTATCATTGTACGCCATTAGAAACGCATAAGGAATGGTTTTTTCTCCTCATTGAATGGGCTGATCGTAAATATTACATTTAAAATCTCGGATTGCGAATAGCGTATCGTTAATTCGCGTCAGCGTCTGGATCAACGCATCCCGAATTCCCCCTTTCCCCTTGCATTGATACTCGCTGCGTTCAACCTGATTTAAGAGGTTCAAGGGTAAAATACCCTTGCCCTAAGCGCCCGGCGCTAACCGGCTGCAAAAAACCCACTCAATATGACGGTTTCCAGTCGCTGGCCATGAGAATATCGCCTAGGCTGACCAACCCATTGGATGGATCATAGCGCATATAGCGAAAGGTAGCCGCAGGGTATTCGGGAACAGAGAATCGTCCCGGCGTATCCCAAATCACATTGGATGCGCCGGGGTACTCGAAAACGGGATTGGAGTCGTCGGAATAGCTTGGCCCAGCGCTGGCGCATAACCATCGGGTGGCTTTTCCAGAAGGATTCCCGCCGCGATCCCACTTTGCATCCCAATCCGGTTCGGTTCCGAAGGTGTAATGTTTTTGCGTCTTAGCCCATGTATCCGCGCTAGCGACGGGATTGTTGTAGAAAGGATCTTCGGGAAGCATCCCCAGATAGGCTACCGGATGAGTAAGGCGATACAACCCGGCATGGAGGGGGACGTCCGAATCGTGATGATTTTCGGTATACGTCCCCCAATCCAGGCTGTACATTTCCTGCCCTTGTCCCATCGCGCGCATATCGGAGAGTACTTTCGCTACTCTAGCCCGCGTTTGCGCGTTTAAGAAATTCGGAACCGCGATCGCCGCTAAAATTCCGATAATGGCGACAACAATGAGCAACTCGATAAGGGTGAATCCTTTTTTCATGGACCATCCCTCTCCGATGGCTTAATAGAGCGGCCATTCCGTAATGGGCGCGGGACCGAAGATGACGATGTTATCGATAATGCATTGCGTTCCTACGGTATTCCCCGACATCCAGATGGAAATGACGTTGAGTCCCTCGTCTGGGTAAGTTTCCCGACGAAAACCGAAATCTTCCGCGAGTTGCACTTCGTCTTCCCCTTCTTTTTGCGCGTAACAGGAAAATAATTGATCGGAAACATCTACATCGATGACATAACGCATCGAAATCTTTTTCCCATCCGTATATGGAAACACTTGAAACGCTTGATACGACCCGCCGCCCACCCAATCTCCGTTTCGGCAATCGACCACGCCCCCGCCGCCTTCCTGCATGCGCGACATAACGCCTTGTTCGGGCCAACCCAATTCGGGATTCCCGTCAAAATCGAAGTTGCTGCGCGTGCTGATGCAAAAGCCCACATCGATATTCCCATCTACGGGACCAACGTATTGCCAATCCCAAGTTACAGTAAAAACCCCCGCTGTTTGTTTGGGAAAGTTTATGAATATCCAATGGTCTGACGTATCGACCTGAGTAACAACCAGGGTTTCGTTCTCAATCATAAAAAAACCGTCCGGCGTATCGGCGGGCGAATCTTCCCACAGGTTCGCTGCGCCGGCCGGTTGATCAATAACCGTCCCATCGATGTATCCTTCCGCCTTTGAAAATCCATTCGAATAAATGACTTGCGCGTTTGAATGGGCGCAAATTACGGCCAATAAGCCTACAAACGCCATTCTCTTGAGCATTTCCTCATCCTCCTAATTAGTTTTTGCAATTTTGACTGCTGATTAAACATAACCAATCTACTCGAATAATCACTAACGCTATTACAAAAAATCAATCGCGTCAATACTAAAATTATTAAAAAATCAGACGTTCACAAATTTATTTGTTAGGCGGAGTCCCCTTCATCGATTCCGTTTACCTATTAATTGATGATTCCAATGAGGAGCGGAAATCGGATTTTCTACTTGAAGAAGATCAACGAGGATTTCAATTTCGCTTGATCTGATGCGAGAGGAACAAGGGTAGTAAAACTTAACCTTAACGCCTTTCTCTTTCCTTCCTTCAAAACCTTACCCATTTTCTATAAAGCTTTTTATGGCCGATAAGGGCAGGACAAGCCGCTTCCGGTTTCCGGATAATCTCATAAAACCAAATCCTTCATAGAAGGATGCCGCCTTTTCGTCTTTGGCGTCAACCACTATCCCCATAATTCCGATAGTTTCCGCCGCATGGAGCGTGGTTTTGAAAGCATGGAAAATAAGGACATCCCCGTATCCCCGTCCCTGATAGGTTTTGTCAACGGCTAATCTGCCAAGTAAAAGAAAGGGAAGGTCGTTGTACTTTCCTGCTTTTTGTTCTTCCGGCAGGTTGTCCAATGGAACGGAATGGGCGCTGATCGAATAGTAACCGATGATTTTCACCCCATCCGCAAGAACATAGACTTTCGTTAGACTCCGTTTTTGATCCTGATTGGCGAATTTCTGCAAGTACAGGTTTAGGGCATCGACTCCGCAGTCAAATGCTTTACGGTTATGCTTTTGGGGATTGAGAGACTCAAACTCCATTTTTATAGGTAATCTCCCGGTATTTCTGGGCGGCATACTTTAGTCTGTCTGTCGGTTCTGGAGGATTGTCGAGCATCTCGAAAAACCGATGCCAGTCCTCCTTACTAAATCGGGTTTTCTCGTGTTCGGCGATGACGGCTTCCGCCATGCGCCGTATGCTTTGGCGAATAAACTTGCTTTTGTCCAGTTTAAGAAACGCTCTTGCCCTTTCCATCATATCTAAGGTCATTGCATCCATTCGGACTTTGAGCGTATCCGCTTTTCTGTTGTCCACGGTTATAACCTACCTCTTTTAGAATTTTCTTTATTGTACCCACATTTGCGCCCACGCGTCAAGTTTCTTCTTTTCTTCTCTCGCTGTTTTGTGGATTATTTGGTTTAGCAATAAAATAAAAGGATAACGAACGCATTTACTCATTCTTCCTTTTCTTTGGGGGAACAAATTGAAAAATGATTACCAAAGAGCAGCGAGACCTTTTGCCCAGGGAACCCGGCGTTTACTTGATGAAAAACGCCGAGGGCGAAGTTCTCTATGTGGGCAAGGCCATCGACATCCAAAAGCGCATTCGCTCCCACTGCCAACGGCGCGACGGGCGTTTCGCATCCCCCTTTGTGGAACGAGTGGACAAAGTGGACGTCATTATCGCCAGCAATGAAATCGAAGCGCTGCTGCTGGAATACAATCTCATCAAGAAGCACAATCCGCCCTGCAACGTCAAACTCAAGGACGATAAACGGTATCCCTATATTAAAGTTACTACGCAAGAAACGTATCCCCGCGCTTTTATCACCCGCACCGTCGAGGCGGACGGCGCGCAGTATTTCGGCCCTTATCCTCACGCAACCCAAGCGCGCCGGACGCTTTCCGCCCTCTATGAAATTTTTCCCATCCGCTCCTGCAAGCACGAGTCGGAGAAATTGCTTACCGTCCGTCCCTGCCTCGATTACGAGATGGGACGCTGCTGCGCTCCCTGCGGATCGATTGTAACTCAGGACGAATACGCCGTCCTTTGCCAGGGCGTCATCGGCTTCCTGCGCGGGAAACATGAAACCGTCCTGCAAGCCCTCAATAAACGAATGGAGGAATGCTCCGAAGCCCTGCAATTCGAAAAGGCCGCCTTTTACCGCGACATTTTGCAAGCAGCCCGTCAATTCGCCCATCGCCAAACCGTGCTTGTCCAGGCGGTGGACAATCAGGATTTCGTCGGCTTCGCCCAAGTGCACGACGCCGTTTGCGCCGCCGTCATTCGCCGCCGCAGCGGGCGCGTCGTCGGCGCGTCGCGCCATTTTCTCGACGATTTCGCCCAGGCGGACGCCAAGGAGATGCTCTACTCTTTCCTCCTCCATTTTTACGCACGGAATACCGACGTTCCCAAGGAAATATTTCTCCCATCCGCCATTGGATCGGAAACTATCCGCAGTTTGGAAAAAGCGCTTTCGCTCGCTGCGGACCGCGCCGTCAAGATCAAGATTCCCCAGCGCGGGGGCAAACACGCCATGCTGCAGCTGGCGGAAAAAAACAGCCGCCACTACGCCGAGGAGCAATACCGCAAAATTCACGGCGTCAAGAAAAGCGTTTCCCCCGCCGTGATTTCCCTTCAGGAATCGTTAAAATTGGAGATTCTTCCTCTGCGCATCGAGGGCTACGACATTTCCAATACGCAGGGAAACGAGGCGGTGGGATCGATGGTGGTCTTTCATGACGGCAGGCCGCATAAAACATCCTATCGGCGCTTCCGCATCCGCGAAGTCGGCCGCATCGACGATTACGCCATGATGCGCGAAATGCTGCGCCGCCGCTTTATCCACGGCCAGGGGGACGAAGAGGAAAAAAAGCGCTTTGCCGAGCCGCCCGACCTGATTCTCATCGACGGCGGCAAAGGGCATTTGCAAGCGGCGTTGGAGGCGCTGGACGAATTGGATATTCATCATTTTCCTATTTGCAGCCTGGCCAAGCGGGAGGAGGAAATCTTCCTCCCCGGCGTTTCCGCGCCCATCCGTCTCGATCGGCGCAACTCCGGCCTGCGGCTGTTGCAGCAAGTGCGGGACGAAGCCCACCGCTTCGGCCTCGCTTATCATCGCCAGTTGCGGGGCAAAAAATTTCAACGCTCGGCGTTGCGCGACATCACCGGCGTCGGTCCAGCGCGGGAGCGCCTGTTGTTGCGGCGCTTCGGTTCGTTGGAAGCGTTGCGCAACGCCTCGCTGGAAGAGATCGCCGCTGCGCCGGGAATTACGATAGACCTCGCCCGCCGCATCCGCGATAGTATTATGAGTGATGGGAAAAATGGCGGATGTTCCGAAAAAACAACTTGAGGCAACAATGACGAAAACGACTTTTACGCCGAAGTGGATTGTTGGGGGATTGCTCCCGATTCTGCTTTTCCTGCTTTTTCTCATCCCCAAAAGCTTGGCTGATCAGAACATTAATACGGAAGCGAATTTTCCTGATCCGGTTTTCCGGCAAGCCGTTGAAGAATTCATGCAAATCGCTCCGGGAGAGAAAATCGCTTCGTCGCAAGCCTCCGCCGCCAGCGCCAAATTCATCTGCAAAGCCACGGGAACCGTCGATTTGACCGGCTTGCAATATTTCGCCAACCTGCGGGATTTCGGCCTGTTCAATAGTTATATGGAGCGCTTCGACGCTTCCATTCTTCCCCTCCTCAAGCGGTTGTATTGCTCCGGCAATATTAAAATGGCTACGCTCGATATTTCCAAAAATCCCAAATTGGAAGTCTTGGAAAGCTTCCAGAACCAACTTCAGCGCCTCGATCTTCTCCAAAATCCCAAACTATCGACCCTCTTTTGCGGTTCCAATAAATTGACGGTTTTGGACGTATCCAAAAATAAGGAACTTTTCAAATTAATCTGCGAAAACAACCGGCTGGTGCGCATCGTCTTTTCCCATCACCCCGCAATGATGTTTTTAGGATGCCCTTTCAACGAGTTGCAGACTCTTGATTTGAGCGGCTGTCCCGGCCTTAGCGCCATCGACTGCTCGTTCAACCGGCTGACGCGCCTTGACCCATCCCGAAATCCCGACCTGCGTACTTTGAATTGCGCCAACAACAACCTCACGGAATTAAATATCTCGCAGAATAAAGTATTGGTTTATTTGGATTGCTCCAACAATCCGATTACCGAATTGGACGTTTCGCAAAATCCCGAATTGGGTTCCGTGGATATCCGGGGCACGAAGATCGAATCGTTGAATCTCCGGGGGAATTTTCATTTAAGAAATATCATCGACGACGGGAATGTGCGTATTATAAGATAACTTATGTTACGCAGCCAATACCATTGCGCCATCGGAAAAATCGTTCAAGAGAGGCGTTTAGCTCTTCATGATTACGTCTCTTTCGAATCGCGAAGACGCGAAAAGAATCGAATTTCGCGAAATTTCTTCTCCCAGCCTTGAAAGGCTGGGCACTCTAAATGCCCCTTTAAAGGGGCAAACGGTAATAGCCCACCGTTTCAACGGCGGGTTTAGGAAGGGATTTTTTTTTCGTGTTTTTCTTTTTCATTTCGTTTTTTCGCGATTCAATCGATGAGGGTAAGAGATTTCTTTAATTTCTCAGTGCGCGTAACATGATTTATTAACCAACGCTTCGCATCTATAGTAATTCATTCGCCAATTTGATTTAATATTGATCCAATAGGTTTTAGAAAAGGGGAGCGCCGTATTTATGTACGTCCGGGTATTGTCCAGCGCTATCATCGGCATAGACGCTTACATCATGGAAGTCGAGCTGGATATGGCCTCCGGCCAGCCGGGCATGACCATCGTCGGACTGCCCGATATGGCGGTGAAAGAGAGCCGGGAGCGCGTGCGTTCGGCATTGGCGAATTGCGGTTTTCCCTTTCCCCCCAAGAAGATGATCTTCAACCTCGCTCCGGCGGATGTTCCCAAAGAAGGCTCCGCCCTGGATTTGCCCATTGCCGTCGCCTTGTTGGCGGCTTCCGATCTCATTCCGGCGGAACGCGTGGAAAATACGATCCTGATGGGCGAATTGTCCTTGGAGGGGACGTTGCGCCCCATTCGCGGCGCGCTGCCGGTAGCCATCGCGGCGAAAGAGCGCGGCATCAAACGCTTTCTCCTGCCCCATGATAACGCCAACGAAGCCGCCGTCGTGGAGGGCGTCGACGTTCATCCCGTCAAAACCTTGCCGGAAGCGCTGGAAATCCTGACGAACTCGAATCATCCTCCCTTACGCATCGATGCGAATCGTCTCTTTCTCGATTGCGCCGTCTACTCCCGCGATTTCGCGGAAGTCAAAGGCCAGGAGCACGTAAAGCGCGCCTTGGAAGTTGCCGCCGCCGGGGGCCACAACGTCATCATGATCGGACCGCCGGGTTCGGGCAAAACCATGCTGGCCAAGCGCATGCCCACCATTCTGCCGCCCATGAGTTTCGAGGAAGCGCTCTCGACGACGAAGATTCACAGCATCCACGGCTCGCTGCCGTTGAATTGCGCCATGATCGCCGTGCGTCCGTTCCGCTCGCCCCATCATTCCGTCTCGGACGCCGGGCTGATTGGCGGCGGCGTCAATCCCCATCCCGGCGAAGTCAGCCTGGCCCATAACGGCCTGCTCTTTCTGGACGAGATGCCGGAATTTTCCCGCAACGTGTTGGAAAATCTGCGCCAGCCGCTGGAAGATGGCGTCGTAACCATCTCCCGAGCTTCCGGCTCGCTTACTTTTCCCAGCCGCTTCATGCTGGTTTCCGCCGCCAATCCCTGCCCTTGTGGTTACTTTGGCGACGGAACCCGAACCTGCCATTGCCTGCCCGCGCAGATTCAGCGATATATGTCCAAACTCTCCGGCCCGCTGCTGGACCGCATCGATATTCACGTCGAGGTTCCCAGCGTCTCTTTCGACGATCTTCACGCTCCCCCGACAGGCGAGCCGTCCAGCGTCATCCGCGAACGCGTTTCGAAAGCGAGGACGATTCAACGGCGGAGATTTAACGGTCGAAATATATTCTGCAACGCGCACATGGGATCGAAAGAGATCAAGGAATTTTGCGGAATGGACGAAGCAACGCGCGATATGCTGCGGTCGGGTTTGGAGCGGTTGGGCCTGTCGGCGCGCGCATACGATAGAATAATCAAAGTGGCGCGCACCATCGCCGATTTGACAGGAAATGAAGCCATACAGCCAGCGCATATCACCGAAGCGGTGCAATACCGCACGCTCGACCGCAAACTCTGGCTGCGCTGAGGCAATTCGCGGGTGCGGTAGGTTACGCTTTGCTTTGAGCCCACTCTACGATTCTGTCCCCAAGTCCCCCAGTCTCCCCGTCCCCTTGTCCCCATTTTAGGCAAGCGACTTAAAGGCGGCGCCCGCCGCGCGGATCGTTTTTTCGATCTCGCGATTGGCGTGGGCGATGGAAACGAACCAGGCTTCGAAGGCGGAAGGGGGCAGATAGACGCCCTGCTCCAGCATCTTGCGCCAGAAGGCGGCAAAGCGGTCCGTATTCGAGGCCGCCGCCGAAGCGAAGTCCGTTACCGGCGCCTCGCTGAAGAAGAGCGTGAACATAGAACCGGCGCGGTTGATTTGCGCGGGAATCCCGGCGGAATTGGCTTCTTCCTGAATTCCATTGGCGATAGCGCTGGCTTTCTCTTCCAGGGATTCGTAAATCCCCGGCGTTTTAAGCAGTTGTAACGTCGCCAATCCCGCTGCAACAGCCACAGGATTGCCGGAAAGCGTCCCCGCTTGGTAAACCTCGCCGCTGGGCGCAACGCATTTCATAATTTCCGCTTTGCCGCCATAGGCGCCGATCGGCAAACCGCCGCCGATGATCTTGCCCAGCGTCGTCAAGTCGGGGCGCACGCCGAAGCGCTCCTGCGCTCCGCCGAACGCTACGCGGAAGCCCGTCATCACTTCGTCGAAAATCAACAATGCGCCGTATTCTTGAGTCAGCGAACGCAACGCTTCCAAATATTCCGGCTGAGGCAGTACGACGCCCATGTTGCCCGCAACGGGTTCGACGATGAGGGCGGCGATTTCCTGGGGATATCTTTCAAAAGCGGCGCGCACGGCCTCGGCGTCGTTGTAGGGAACCAGCACGCAATCTTGAACGACGGATGCGGGTACGCCGGGAGTACTCGGAATAGCCAACGTCGCAACGCCGGAACCGGCTTGAGCCAAAAGGGCGTCGTGGTGTCCGTGATACCCGCCGATCGTCTTGACGATCTTATCGCGCCGCGTATACCCCCGCGCTAGACGGATCGCGCTCAATGTCGCTTCCGTGCCCGAATTGACTAAGCGCACCATCTCAATGGAAGGGATGGCTTCTGCGATCATTTTAGCCAGCGTTACTTCGGCTCGCGTAGGGACGCCGAAAGAGAGACCGTTCTCGGCGGCGGATTTGACGGCATCCACCACTTCGGGATGGGCGTGGCCTACGATCAACGGTCCCCAGGAGCAAACGTAATCGATATAAGATCGATCGTCTTCGTCCGTCAAATAGCACCCTTTTCCGCGGGCGGCGAAAAAAGGATCGCCGCCGACGGCGTTCCAAGCGCGGACAGGACTATTGACGCCGCCGGGTATTAGAGCGCACGCGGCTTTATAAAGACTGGCGGATTGATCCTTTTTCTTTTTTGCTGGCATAACCGTTCACGCGTATTGGACGTTCGATCCTGAGAACTGGCGGACCGGTTCCCGTTTCTCCATAATCGCAGGAAAAACAAGAAATTTTATGGATAGAAAACGGCAACCTCTTTCGATGAAGTTGCCGCAGCGGACGAATGAATAGCGGCGCAGGGAATCGAACCCCGAACCTCACGGATATGAGCCGTACGCTCTAACCAGTTGAGCTACGCCGCCAAAAAACGCATGAACTATTTTAGCGTGAAATCTCGAAAAGACGAGTACCGCAGCCTGCTTTTTTTCGTAATGTTATAGTCTATTCAAGCCGAGCAAATTACGCTTCAAAGCTTAGCGTTTGGCGAGTTCTCGCAAAAGCCAAAAAGAGAAAATAGCAGGATCGGCTCGTTGGATCAAGCAACGCGATAGAGGCGAATTATTGAAAGTCGTTCGATTGAGAATATCGTTTCGAGCGGCTTTAAAATATTTTCTTTTCTCTCAAAAAAAGATATCTTTCCCCTCGTTTTTTTGATAACTTTAGGCCAAGAACCATTTATTGGTTCCCACTAAAATTCGAAGAAGGGAGACAGAAGCGATGAAAAAAAGTTTGACAGTCATTAGCCTTTGCATTTTGGGAGCGAGCGCCGTTTTTGCTCAGGCTCTCGATACGGAGAAATGGCCGCCGAAAACGGACTTCTCCGCGGAGGAAGTCCATTATTGGAGCGGCGACGATTTTCTGACGGCGGCTATTCCCAGCGGCAAAGGGAACTATTTCGAAGCCTGCCTGTCGGTTCTTACCGGCGGCGATCAGGTAACGGCGGACGTAACCATTGGCGGCAAATCGGCGAAAAAGGCGAACACGACCTATTTCAACGTCGCCGACGAATTGTATTTCATCTGGCCTGAATATCCCGTCGTGGACGTTTTAGTACAGTATTTCGCCAATTCGGAATCCAAGCGCGCCGATTTCGGCTTTTTGCTCGGCCAATTGGGCAATCTGCACGGCGTGAGCGGCTATTCGTTCGAATCCGTTACGGATGCGTATGAATGGCGTCTCTTCCGCATCGACAACGTCAGCGGCTGGCTGGGCAACGATCTGAGCGGATCGGGTCCCTACGGCGGCGTCAATGGCGGCACCATCCGCTTCGAGCGCGTTTCGGGCGTGATCTTCCGCGCCATCGCCATCGGGCCGGAAGGCGCTTTCGGCGAGCCGGAGGATATCAACACGGCGAAGACGGTGGAATTCAATCCTGACGATTACGCCATATTGGCGGAATGGGATTTGAACAAAGGCGTCGTCAATGGACTCGATCTTTACAAAGTAACCAGCGGCGACCAGGAGACCATCGTCTCCGACGACGTCGGCCCCGCGAACGACAAGCGCAAGGCAGCGCGTCCCGCGATGGACAATGGAACCGACGGCATAAAAGACCTGTACGTCAACTGGGCGATTTTGAACGAGCAATTCGGCCCGGCCAGCCAGCCGGGATTCCGCGTCAAGGTCGTTGCGGAATATTACGACGATCCCGCGCTCGTTGGCATTATCTTCGGACCCGAAGCCTATAAAACGGCGGGCGATCAAATCGCCTTCTACCCCGAAGCCAATCGCACCGTCATTCAAGGAACCGATCGATGGATGGAGGCGGAATGGTACGTTCCCGACGTCAAGTTGAGCGGCGTGAACGTCAGTCCGCAGGGCGCGGCGCGCTTTGCTTATTCCGGCCCCGTCTTCATCAGCCGTTTGCGGCTCGGCGCTATCCGCACTGCGGGAATCTATGAAGGCGTCGATCCCATTCCCGACTCCTATCCCTTCGATCCCGATCCCTACGGCATCTATGCCGAACTCGATCTGGATAAAGGTCTCGTCGATCATTTGGATATGGGCGGCGGCGGCGGCGATCAGGAACATATCATCGACGGCAATATCGGTCCTGCTGGCGATAAACGTTTCGCCGTTCGGCCTGCGCTGAACAAAGGAACGACTCCGTTCGACCGCTATGTCAATTTCGCCATCCTTGACGAAATCTTTGGGCCGAGCAATCAGCCCAACGCCGTATTCAAAGTGGCCGTGGATTATTACGACGATCCCGCTCTTGTAGGCGAACGATTCGGGCCGGAAGTCTATCAAAGCAGCGTGTTCGGCACATTGGGATTCAAATGGTATCCCACCGAGCTGCGCGCAACCATCGAAGGTACAGGCGAGTGGAGAACGGCGGCCTGGCAGATCGACGACATGAATTTCTCGGGCGTCAACGTCGGACCGCAAGGCGCCGCCCGCTTCTGGTACACCGATAACGGCGCGATCTATATCAGCCGCGTGCGCTATGCCGTAATCCGCCCCAAAGGCAAAAATGCGGGTGTGGATATGTTGGCGGATGTTCCCCTGACGAATGTGGACTCGTGGGAACTGTATTGATTCGCAACTTGACCGTCAAGGACGCAACGATGAGGCGCGGGCGCAATGTCCGCGCCTCTTTCTATGCGCAACTCCGCGTTGCGGCGAAATCTTTACGACGGCGGTAAAATTGATAGCATTCCAACCGTCGCTAGTTCGAAAAATAAAAAAATGCCTCCCTATTGAACGCCAATCCGCACGGCGGCGCAATCTTTGCCGGCGCCGCTGATGCAAACCTGTTCTCCTAAAACGATAAGCGTAGAAACGAGGACGATTCATCGGACAGCCTCCGCTTGTTATTTTCTTGGTGAGCGGAAATCATAAAACCATTTAATGAAATATTAATAAAATTTTCTATTGACTGTTCGTAGAATAATGATACACTATCAATAATTATATGTATTGTGCGAGAAACGGATATCATAAAAATATCCGGTTGAGGGAGAGAGTTTGCATGATGAAAAATTATATTCTTTATAAATCGTATGTTTTTTTGTTCCTCCTTTTCCTTCTATCGAAAGGGTGTTATCAACATGATTCGTTTCCTGTTTCCATTGTTCCCCAAACCGTCATTTTAAAAGATTCGGAAGCCGGTTCTAAGATTCTTTTTTCGTTATCCATGACCAACGCGACAAACCGTACTGTTAATAAACTAGATATCGCGGCCAGTTGCGGTTGCTTATTGGTCTCCGATTCTCCAGCCTCCTTGCCCTCGAACATAACGCAAGATTGTACGTTTCAATTCAGCGTCCCCCAACGCGTCGGTCCCTTTAAACATATCATAGAAATTAAGGTGGAGGGCGCGAAAAAGAGCGCCTTTATCCCCGTCATCGGCAACGCCACGAAAACATTGGATTCGTTTCCCCAATCGCTGCTTGTCAGTCTCTCGGATAGGATCGGGTATGTCGGCAAGTCTTTCACTCTCAAAGTAAGCGCCAAAAACGCAAAGGATTGCGTCCTCATGGCGGAAATCCAATCCCTGTCGAAAAACCGCGGCGAAAATAACGAACCCGCATGGATGACAGGATTGAGCGTTTCTCTCAGCCGGATTGACGGCTATTCCTTTTCGGGAGTTTTTTCCGTCAATAGCAAGGAACTGAAAACCGATTTGCCATTCAATGGACTGATCGCCATAAAAAATATCGCGGATAGGGGAAAAGTCATTTTAAGCATCCCATTTAAAATCTCGGATGCGCCGGAGATCGAGTGTTTTCCCAACTTGCTATCCTTTTATTTTGACCACTCGGCGAATAAATATTCGCCGGTTACGCTGCGGCTGGCCGGGAACAAGCTGCTCGACGCCGAAGCGGTGTTTCTGATCAATTCAAAGCAAAAAATCGAGTTCGAGCAACAACTCTTTACGGCCGTCCCTATTCGATGCGATACGCAGCTCACGTTGACGCCGAGTGCGGGAAGCATCCCGGCGCAGTTGCGTTTCGATAACATCGACATCCAATTCAAAAATGGATTGCATTGGCGGATTCCAACGGTTTTTTATAAAACCGGGGAAAATAAAATGCCTTTGCAGGCATTGAACAAATCGTGAAAGGAGGATGCATATCATGAAATCGATTGGGGGAATTTTTCTTTTCTTTGGCTGCGCGCTCCTTTTTTATCCGAGTGCGGCGTGCGGCGAAATCTTTCAGGCCGATATCTTGTTGAAATACCAAAGCCTTCCAGGCAATCCGGATTTTTCCTGGGTGGCGGAGTCCGAACAAGAAAAAGCCAAGAAATACGCTGACGAGAACAATATTCACGCCATCCAATCGGTCAACGCCGCCATCGCCGTAACCGTCGGCTACGAGTGGGAAGTCCCCATGAGATTAGTGGCCGAATACGCGGGGAAAATGAAAATTGTAAGGTATTGCATCGAGGGAATTTGCCCTTCGTTGGATCTCACGGCGAATCCCGGCGTGAAACCCAAAGTCATTTTCGGCGATTGGACGAGAACGATTCACGATGGTACAGACAATTATCAAATGAACCGGAATTTAGAGGACGGTTACGTGGGAGAACAAAAGTTCGCGAATATAAGATACGACAAGCCTTATTTTGAAGACGTTCGCATGAACTATGTTAATCACACGAAGAATTTGCTTAAGTTGTTGGAGAAAGTTGACGAGAAGAATCTGACGTCGAACACTTCCAATTGCAAGGAATATATGTTGTATCCGGAAAGGCCCGATATCCGCATGAAGATTTACGATAATGGGCGCCTGTATCAAGTCGTCAGCGGCGATGCGGAACATTCCAACGGGCTAATAGAATTTATTTACGATAACGGCAACGATTTCGTTCCGGATATATACATCAATATGGGCGATTTGATTCTCCATTTCAACGTGATCGCCGCTTCCCCCGGCAGTCCCGACGATGTCACGATTCCGAAAAACTTGAAATACAAAGAAATGGCGGAGCACATGAAACCGCTATTTTACAAAAAATAAGGAGGCGCGAAATGAGAATCAAACGAACCTATCTTTCTTCAACGATGCTTCTCTTGGCGGTCAGCTTTGTAGCTTGGAATACCTACTTTTACGATTACGCCTTGGCGAGCTGCGTCAACTCGTGTCCCAGTTGGATCTGCAAGCATGGATACGCGGGCGATTATTGGACCGTTTATGGCTGTTGCGACCGAGACGATGAGTTTTGCCCGCAAAGGTGGCAATGCACCGGCGATTGGTGGAGAGAATACAATTTTTGCCATATGGAAATGGTAACGGAAGGAAGCGATACGTTCGAATGCAACGAATGGGCGTCCGGGATCAACGGAACGCTCTATGTTTTTCGCTGCGCGGATCCCCCCTGGCCGGCCTGTAAACCTAACGGCTCTGGAAATATGGTAAGAAATCAATGCGACGATGACGATATGGTCGGCGGCTGCCCGTAAAAGCAAGGATATCGATTTTCCTTTTGTTAGAATAAACCTTAAGAGCTCTGAAGCGGTAATAAAGAGCTCTTTTTTTTAAATGCGCACTCTCTTTTTTAAAAGAGACTCATAAAGATATGTACCAGAAAATTATCCTATTCATCCCGCTCCTGCTTTTCATCCTGCTCATCAAGCAGCCGCCGCAGAATTGCGATATTTGGTGGCACATGCAAATTGGGCGGGATATACTGGAAAACCAAATCTGGCCCAGCCCCGACCGGTATTCTTATATTACCAACGAGACGGAGTGGGTGGTTCATTCCTGGCTCGCCGATTGCCTGTTTTACGGCGCGTATCGGCTTTGTGGAGAAAGCAGCCTGGTTTTAATGCGTTATGTATTTCACGGCTCTTTCGCCCTGTTTCTTATATGGATTTCTATCAAAAAGGGAATCAAAAAAGAATTGGCCGTATGCGTGGGACTCGTAGGATTGTATATGGTGAGTTACCGCGAAATCAGGCCGTTTTTATTCAGCCAATTGTTTATCTCCTATCTTTTTTTATTTATCGCAACCTCTCAGCCGCCTTTGATGATGGCCATATCCGTTCCTATCGTCATGCTGATTTGGGTGAATATTCACCCGCTTTCGTTGGCGTTCAGCCTTGTAATAGGCTTGATCTTTGTTTTCTTGATCTTTTTTAAGAAAAGATATCCCGAATATTCTTCAACGTATTTGTTCGCTATTCTTATCGCCTTGCCTCTGTCCCTAATCCATCCCACGCCTGCCTCTTTATTGTGGAGATTTTTTGAAGCGCCCAGCTACCCAACGCCGGATTGGGACAGCATGATCGTCCTGGCGTATAGGCAAAGGCTCACGCCCTTTCTATTCGAAGCCTTTCTTCTGATCGCTATTGCCCTATGGTTTGCGTATGTCTTTTTGATTCGGAAATGCGCCGATAAGAAATATCCTGCGGAAATGTTCTTTTCCTCTATTTGCTTGCTCATGGCGATTCTGTATATGCGCAGCGCATGGATGATCGTTTTTCCTTTGATCTCCGCATTAAGCCTTCATGACATCGGTTCGCGGTGGCTGGGGGAATCGAAAAAAGGCGCTTGGAAAATTCCATTCTACGCCTTTGTGATTTTGCAGATCTTTCGCGGCCATCTGCCGCCAAAGCCCTATTTTCCCCAAAGCGCCGTACGGTATATCAATGAAAACCATATAAAAGGGAACTTCTTTACCGATTGGTTTTGGTCCGGCTACCTGACTTTTTATACCGATGCCAACGCCAAAGTATTCGTGGACACAAGAATCGAACCTTTCACCAGCGAGCAAATTGCGCTCTATTGGAAAGCCAAATATTATATTGCGGAAAATTTGGAATATCTCGTTAATTACAACACGGAGTACATATTGTTAACCCCAGAAGACGCCGACAGCGCAGAACTCGTAAAAAATAACTTGGCCGAAATTTTAGAATCCTCCAACGAACATGTTCTTCTGAAAATCAATGTTCCCGAAGTGAAAAGAATGCTGAATTAAAGGCGAGCGGAATGATCCGCAGGCGCTATTTTCCCCCTCGCCGCCATTAAAAACTGCGTATTCAAAAATCCCCCCAGCCATTTCATCCGATTATAGAAACCGTTTTAGAATGCGCTGTAAATCGAAGGGAAAGTCTGTCATATCGGCATCCTCGCATGTAGCTTTTAATATAGCGGATGCTAGATGGTCGTATTTAATGACGTATATCAAAAAATCTCCTTGTATGATATCCGTCGCATCAAAGAGAAGATCAAAAACATACATCTCGCCAGACATGGCAGTGGCTCTCCATAAAAAATGAGGAAGATCCGTTGTAAGAAAATCCCATTTCGCTTTCCCTCGAAATAAATCATTTTTATGGATGTCTTCTTTCAGATCGTTGACGGTTGTAAGATAAATATCCCATTCAATGCGTTGATTATAAGGTATTTTTTGCTTTTGCCGCAGCTCTTCTATATAAAAATCGAAGTCAATAAGCGCCACATAAATAGCCTCAACTGGAATGCGGATTTTGGGATAGACTGGTATTAATAGCATATCGGGCACGGCTCGGATACTGCCCATTTGTCGATTTTGTCCAGGCCATGATGTACTCAATGAATCAATTGCCACTAAGCTTCCATTCCCATCGGAATATTCGACTTTAAACCCATCGAATTTCATTCGAGCGAACGGACCTACTTGATCGTCATGAACGTAAATTTTATCTATTCGCAACGCTTTTAATTTAAGTTGTTCCGTTTCTTTTGGGTCAGGATTGGTACCGCCTAGGCTATAGCCAGTTATCGTTATGGCGTGCTTTCCTTTACAAGTATGATTCGATAAAGAGACATCAAAAAGATAGGCGCCGAAAAGAATTGGGATTTTGCCTCGCAAATAGGCGTACAGAACGCTTTTCAGCATACAGACACTACGGAGATTGATATGAAAATATTCAAGCCTGACGCATTTAATGGCATGAGCCATTTGGTTTATCGTTAATCCCTGATTGGGAAAAGTTCTAGTAATGTATCTTGGATCGTCGAATCCGGATTCAACCGCCATTTTCGTTATTTCAACCGGAGAGGGAATTGAATGTTGGAACAATTTCCCGGTTCCGTGAAACGCTGTCCAAAGAGCGCTTGTAGCGCATGCCGCCACTACAGTGTCTTGCTCCTGAAAAGCTAAAGATTTTATAGAAAGGGAAATGCCAAACAAATTAGCTTTGTATTCACGAAGACTGGGGAAGTGCCTTCTTCCATTATCAGATGGATATGTTTGGAGGCACGTTCGGCCAATAACAGTTTGTGGAAGAGGCTTAACCACTATAAATCCGAGATAAGAGCCATCTTTTTGCAGATCAATAGCATCCTTATCCCCTTGAAGAATTAAATCTAGTTCAACAGATCCGAAATCAATGGTGAAGAAGTGAAGCCGAGAACAACTTCGAGGATATTCCTTAAAACACCGGACATAATATCCGGCGTAATCTTCCAGATAATCTCTATCAATATATTCTTCTTCAATTACAATGACTTTAGCGTTTAAAGCCCCAAAATAATCTTCAAAATAAAGACAATGAATTTTCTGTTCAACAAATTTGGGATCTGCTCCCGACTTTTTGGCGAGGATTTCTTTTAGATCATCAATCGTATAAGGAATAATCTCGTATGGCGCACACATAGCTCAGATGGTGAAGGGTTCGTTCAATTTAGCGGGATCAATTTTACAGGATTCTCGCAATTGTTTTTTTATTTCTTCTGCTTGTTGGGATATTTTCTTTACGCTTTCCTTTCCCTCTGGCGAGGCCGCCCAAGCTTTTGCTTTGTTAATTAATTCCATTTTTTCAGCCTCTTTTTGGATCATTTGCCCCCTCCATTAATTTTCAATCTCTTATATCCTTTACATAATAAAATAATATAAATAATAAAACTTTTATATAACGAGTCAATCCAATGTAACTATTTTCCCATTAAATTTATCGCCGCCCTATTTTCCCCCTCGCCGCCATTAAAAACTGCGTATTCAAAAATCCCCCCAGCCATTTCATCGGCAATCCCGCGGTTTGAACGTCGGCGAAATTCCGGCGCAGCTCCGCCAGCGTCTTGCGGTAATCGAAACCTTTATGGGAAGAAAAATTGGGACGTTCGATATGATCCAAGTTTCCTCGAAAAGCGTTCCAGAGTTCCGTCCAAGCATAGGAGCCGCGATAACCGCCGTAAAATAGTGTGGCGGCGCCCTGTTTCAGCAGCACGGAAAGCCCTATCTCAATTGGGACGGAGACGATGAGCGTTCCATCGTCTTTGAGAATGCGTTTGAGTTCGGCGATGGCTTGTTGTTCGCCGTTGACATGTTCCAGCGTCTCTAGGCAGCATACGGCGTCGAACGAACCGTCGCGAAAAGGCAGCGTTCGCGCGTCTCCTTGCAGGCAGACGGTTTTCGGGGAATTGGACAATCGCTGGCTTAGCGTTTGCAGCGCTTGAATGTTATGATCCGCGCCCACGGCGAAGGCGTAATTCTCTCCCGCCCGCGACAGCAGTTCGCCGTCGGAGCAGCCCGCGTCGAGCAGAATCAAGCCGGGGCCGAGCGGCATCCGCGCCAAGGCTTCGCGGATATGCGCTCCATGCACCCAATTCATCAGGCGGCGCTTGCTGTGATACAATTGTTGGGAATGCCCCTTGGGATCGTATTGAAAAGCGCCTTCGGCCATCTGTTTCTCCCTTGCGTTCTGAAAGCGAGCCGATTATATCATCGTCCCCTTCGCCTAAGCGAGGGCGGGATTCGGGATTAAAATAATCGCGGAAGCGGGTATACTTTATCCCGCGTTGCGATCCAAATATTTTCGAGCGTATTATGAAATTTCACATTCAATCGTTTGGCTGCCAGATGAACGTCTACGACGCCGGCTCGCTGTGCGGTTTATTGAACGCGGCGGGCCATGAATTTACCCCCAACCTAGAGGAGGCGGAATTGATTCTTCTCAACACCTGCGCCATCCGCGAAGGGGCGGAACAGCGGGTGCGCGGACGCATCGGGCAGTTGAAAAAATATAAAGACCAGGGAACGTTGAGATACTTGGGCGTTTGCGGCTGCATGGGCCAAAAAGAGGGTGAACGGCTGACGGATTCCATCTCCTTCCTCGACCTGGTGATGGGGCCTGGGGCAATCGGCTCGATCGCGCGGCTGGTGGAAGCGTTGGAGCGCGGTGAACGTCCCGTCATCGACCTAACCGGGCTTGACGAAGATTTCGACGAATTCCACCCCCCGGCGGACGAAGCCATCCATTACCCCCGCTTCGTCTCCATCATGAAGGGCTGCGACAAGAAATGTTCTTTCTGCATCGTACCCTATACGCGGGGCGGCGAATGCTCCCGCGCTCCGCATATCATCCTGCAGGAAATTGAAACGTTGGCGCAGCGGGGATACCGGGAGATTACTCTTATCGGACAGACGGTAAATTCTTATCGCTATGGCGAGGTCGATTTCGCCGCACTATTGGCGATGGTCAACCATATGCCGGGAATCGAGCGCATCCGCTTCTCTACATCCCACCCCAACGCGGCGACGCCGGATATGCTGCGTGCGGCCGCCGAGCTGGATAAAGTGTGCGAACAGTTGCATCTGCCCGTACAATCCGGCTCCAACCGGATTTTAGAGCGGATGGAGCGGGACTATAGGCGGGAAGAATACCTTGAACGCATTGCCTATTACCGCCGCTTCTTCGAAAATTCGATCATCCCTCCAGCGGTTACGACGGATGTTATCGTCGGCTTTCCCGGCGAGACGGAAGAAGATTTTCTGCAAACGATGGAACTTTTAAAGACGGTCCGCTGCGACGCCGCCTTCATGTTCAAATATTCTCCCCGCCGGGGAACGCCCGCCGCCGAAATGAAAGATCAGGTAAGCGAGGACGTCAAAGCCGAACGTCTGGAGCGGCTCATCAAGTTGCAGCATGAAATCTCCCATCAACTGAATAACGCCTTCATCGGCAAGCAAGTCGAAGTCATGGTGGAGCGCATCGGGGCCGATTCTCAGGGCGCCGCCGTTTACGAAGCCAGATTGCGCACTGGGCGCACTTTGAAATTGGGCGAATCGGAAGAGGCCTATCGGATCGGCGATTTGATTAAGGTTAACGTGACGGATTCCTCGTCGTATACTCTTTATGGAATCCCCTGCGAAAGAAAGGCGAAAAGCATTGTGGCGTAAATCCAGAGGAATAGGCGCAGCCTTCGCGGCGATAGCCTTTGCTTTTTCCGTTGGAATCGTGCCTGACGCCGTTCGGGCGCAAAGCCCCGCGTATACGACGCTCGACGCGGCAACGCAGAGATCGGTGGAAGAACTACGGCAATTGCTCCTGACGGGGGACGACGCGGCGATGGAAGCGCAGCTCCAGCGCATTGTTAGAGGTTCCGGCTATATCGAACCCTTGGCGGAAATTTATTACAAATTAGCCCAAAGAGAGACGCGGTTGGCCATACTGATCTCCTATTACTCTCTCATGATGGATAAATGGGACTCATCTCCCTGGGCTTCAATGGCATTGATTCAGCTGGTCCCTCTCGTCCTAATGAGCGGGGGAAAATTGGACGACAATCTGGAACGTCTCATCGACGCAAAAAAGGGGAAACTGTTAGCCGCCGCCGCCAATGCCGCCGCCATTGGAGAAGACCCTCGGCTTCTTCGAGAAGATGCGATGGTGAATCTGTTGCAATTGGCTCATTTGCGCGGCGATAGCATTGGGATTCAAGAGTTAGCTAGGCAGAGCGGCGGGATGCTGCCGCGTTTTCAGGATCGATTCGAATTGGCGGCCGCCTATGCGAAACTGCGCAACCAAAACAGCGCCGAAACCGCCTTCGATTTGAAGCAATGGCTGCAAAAATATCCCCAATCCGATCTGCGCCCCTTCGCGATTTTGGCGCTTTTCCACGCATCGGACGCCAACGAAGCCGTGCGTCTGATGAACGAGCAATATCCCGATACGTTGGAAGCTTTATTGTTGAAAAACTATCTCGCAGGCCAATAAAAAAGGGATTTGACGTAAAGTATTCTCCTCTTACGCACTTCGAAAAACGTAGGCTAAAAGCGAAGCGTAGCCCACCATTTTTCTGAGTATGACAAAACCATGAATCTTCGATGCCGCCGTATTTTCATCAATATAGCAACAATTGCGGGAAGCTTTTTGTTTATCCTTCTTTTTCTGGAAATCGCCTTTCGCCTCTATGCGCTCGTTGGCCAAATGTCATCAAGAGAAATACAGCAGGATTTCATCGAGCGCTTCGCTGTTCCCGATTCTTACGGCATTGTCCGGCCTCATGTGCAATTGGAACTCCGCTCCTTTTTCCCCACGGGAAAACTGATCGATTATCCCGTCAACGTTTCTACAAATTCCTACGGAATGCGCATGAGAGAAATTTCGCTAAAGAAAACTCCCAACGTCATCCGCATCGCCGTCATGGGCGATTCCTGCACTTTTGGCTGGATGGTCCCGGAAGAGAACGTCTATTCCAGAGTGTTGGAAATCCTCCTTAACCAAAACGGCGCAGCGAAATACGAAGTCTTGAACTTCGGCGTTCCCGGCTATACGTCGTTTCACGGCTTGAAGCAATACGACCGGCTGGTTAAACCATTCCAGCCCGATATCATTATCCCCGCTTTTGGATTCAACGACAGTTACGAGAGCCGATTTTCCGAAGCGGAACTCTTCGCCCGTATGGAAGAATTGCATCTATCGAAAGGGCTTTCGGGAACGGCGCTTTTTTTCTACGACCATAGCCGTTTGGCGAAATGGCTGATCGGACGCTTGCGCAGCCGGGGCAAATCGCTCGTTGAAGCGGAATACCGCCGCCGAGCGCAGCAAAACCTCTGGTTCCCCCGCGTTAGCCGCGAGGAATACATCGCCAACATAAAAGCGATTTACGCCGACGCTCAAAGCTACGGCGCCAAGATGCTGCTGCTGCATCTCGATCTGCCCAATTCCTGGGTCAAAGAACCATTGCGGCAATTGTCAAAAGAGTTGCCCGCTCCCCTGTTGGATGCGCAATCCCTTTTCGAAGCAAGCGCCGCCGAGAATTCGCAACCGTCCCTTCCCGCCAACCTGATGGCGCCGGGCGTTCAGCCAGGAGTCAAATCCAATTCGCGAGCCTTGCTTCTGCGCGTCTACGTCCCGCTGCAGGAAACCGTCAAAGATCGAATATACGTCGCCGGCAACAATCCCTCCGGCGGAGACTGGATGCCGAACGCCATCGCCCTTTACGACGACGGCGCCAACGGCGACGAACAAGCGGACGACCGCGTATGGTCGCTGCGAATCGAAACCGAAAGCCAAATCCTTATGGACTATGCTTTCACCAATAGCGGCCCAGCGGGAAAATGGCAGGAAACGGAGCCGATCTTCGAAAACACGCCCAAAGCCATTCGCCATTACTATCGCGTCGATCTCAAAACTCTGCCCCCCGGTTCGTTTTGGGTATCCCCTATCCATGTTTTAAACCAACTCCCCTATCAAAATATCCGCCTGCCCCAAGACCCCATCCACCCCAACAAACAAGGTCACCGCCTCATAGCGGAAAAACTGGGGGAGATGGTTTTGCGGGGGAAATAGAATGTCTGAATTAGGATTTTTTAGGATGAAAGGATAACTCGAATATATTTTTCTTTAAAAAATCGCAAGATGGAATTAGGATTTATTTCAGGAGAGATTAGGAATTCAGATTCTCATCCCACTCCTTCATCGGCGGCAACGAGAATGCTTTAAAGTCAAGGGCGACGAGGGTTACATCGTCGTCCAGTGGATCGACGTCCAGGGGGTGTTGGACGTATTGTTCCAATTCCAACATAATCATGTCGAGAAGGTCTTTGGGCGAAGAGTGTTCGCATTTGCGCATCACGGCGCGCAGGCGTTCTTCCCCGAAGGGTTCTCTTTTGGCATCGCAGGCTTCTATTATGCCGTCCGTATAGAGCAACAGCCGGTCTCCGGGTTGAAGTTGGAGGCTAAGTTCGTCGTATTGATGGTTTTCCAGGATGCCCAGGGGCAAGCCGCGGTTAACTTCGATATCCGTTAGGGTTCCATCCTGCTTGGAATAGAGAACGGGCGGCGGGTGTCCAGCGGCGGAATAGGTCAAAACCTGTGCGTCGAGATCGAGGCGTCCAAGAAACATGGTAACGAATTCGCCAGAGCGGATGGCGCCGACGAGGGTGTTGCTCAGACTGGTGAGGACATCGCCTGGCGAACTTTTCCGTTTAATGAGAGTATGAGCGATAGAGCGGGTGATGCCCATAATGAAGGCCGCCGGGGCGCCGTGGCCGGAAACATCAGCGATCAGCACGTACATCTCCTGCCGGCCTAACGGGAAGAAATCGTAGTAATCGCCTCCGGTGCGTCCGTTGGGCATATAGAAGCAACGGATGCTGACGCCGTCGAGATCCAGCGTAGGCTTGGGCAGCAGGTTCTTTTGCAACTCGCCGACGGTCTTTAATTCATCGTCGATCTGGCTATAGGCGCGGCTAAGTTCTTCCGAGATCAGGCGTAGGCGGAAATTCTTCTCTTCCAGGTCTTGGGTGCGTTTGGCTACTTTGTTTTCCAGTCCCTTGTTCCATTCCTTTATTTCCGCGACGTATTTATTGATTTCGTCCGCTCTTTCCTTAAGCGTGCGGGTCAAACGGTTGATTTCGCCGCCGAGGAATTCCAACTCGTCCCCTGTGCGTATGGAGGCGTCCACGGAATAGTCGCCTTCCGCAATGCGGGAGACGGTTCCAGCGAGGGATTTGATGGGCGCCGTAACGCCGCGCGCTAGAAAAAAGCCCAAAAGCAGCGTGACGAACAGAATATAGAGACTGACGGTATAGATCGAAGTTCGCAATTGATTCAGGAATTGGTATTTTTCTTCCAATGGACTAAGGATGATATATAAACCCTCGTTTCCTTTCGCGTGAGGCAGTGGGGATGCGTAGACAAGATAGCGATTTCTGAATAGGGTAAGAACCTTGGTTTGGTTTAATAGCGAGTTCTTTTCCTTTTGCGCCATGTTGTCCCAGAAGTTGCGGAAGTCGATGGCGCGCTGGCTGTCCAACGTCGTTGTGATAAGACGGTTGTGGAGCACAAAGCCAATATGAAAGCGGCTGCCGCTGCGAAGGTCCCAGGCGAGGTTTTCGTCGACGGGGAAGCCGATGCAAACGGCCCCGAACGCCTTGTCTTTCCGATCCGGGTCTACGACGGGAACGGAAGCGACGGCGAAGAGTGAAAAAGGAAATTCCTTCTCAACGAAGAGATAATCGGTTTTAGGAACGCCTTGAAGGGCGCTTTGAATGCCGTAAAAGGTTTGAAGACATTCCTGGATTTTAATCGGATTACGGAGGATATCGCCCGATTTTCTTCCGCTCAAGACGATCTTGCCGTCAATGACTTTGCCTTGCGCGTCGGTAAGGATAATCAAATCGCGCTGATCGGAACGAGGGAAAGAGGAGACGAGGAAACTTTCAACTAATCGGCCTTCGCTCAACATGCTCAGCGATTGGCGAATATGCTTTTGCTCGGACTGCAAAAGAGCTTCATTGCGGATGGTTTCGATTTTCGTATTCAACAAATTGAAAAAAACCGTCTTCAAATCCTTAAAACGGGATTCGTCTTCTTCCATAATACGATGGGTTACGATGCTGTTGACTCGGGTGGTGGTAAAATTCACCATCAGGATAAACAGAACGATGATGAGCAAGTAGATTTTAAATTGAAATGGGATATTGATTCGAATCATTTTATGAATCTAACATATTTTGCGTAAAGTCGATAGCGCAATCGTCTGAAAATCGGAAATACTAGCGGTTGAATCCGAAGAGGAAGACGATAGAGTTCGAAGACCTTAGCATAGAAGGGTATCCTTTTAAATATGCGTAGTCTCCTTAACGCTTTTTTTGTCTTCTGCGCCGCCATATGATTTCCGCCGATGGCCAAAACGGTTATCGATCCAATCGATAACGAAAAGAAAACGATCGATCGAGAAGAATGTTGAATCGCAAAGAATCCTCGCATCCCTCTTCCGGATTCGCTCCGGGAACCAACGCCGTGTTTTTTCTGTTGACCGTTTTGGTTTTCCCTCTCTACCTTTATCATAATCCCGCCCGTTGGGACGCGATCGTCAGCCATTGGCCCGCCTTATTTTATGTTTTCCGGCCTTATACGATTCTGGGACATGGGCGTGATCTTTTGCTTCTCCTTATATTATGGCTCATCGGCCACGGTTTAGGAAAAGGAATTTTCGCACTGGCGCATCCCGCCAGGCGTGATGATCTGTCGTTCGCTTTTACGATTCCAATGGGTTGGTCGGTTTTATCTTTTGCCGTTTTTTCTCTCTCCATGGCGCAACGGCTCAATTCCTTGGCGATTGCTTTGACGTTAGCGATTTTATTCTTTGCGTCATGCGTATTTTGGCTGCGGAACAGGGCGCAATTGTCTTATGAGCCAAAAAGGATGATCCGAACTATTGCCGATGTTCCCTTTTATGTCAAGTTGTTTTGCTTGCTAATTTTGGTTTCGATATTTTACGCCTTCGTTTCTTCTCTTATGCCGCCTACGCAATCGGACGGGCTGCGTTATCATTTATCAGTTCCCAAGATTTACTTGAGTTATGGCGGTTTTGTCTTATTGCCGCACCTCGCGTTTTCCAATTTTCCCTTTTTAATCGAATATCTATATGCCATCCCATTGGCGTTCGGTTCGAATTGCGGACCGAAACTGATTCATTTTTCTTACTTTGTGTTTACGTTAGGCCTTTTGTACGATCTAGGGAAGAACCTTGGAGGACGGAATGGAGGGATTTTTTCCGTTTTATTATTAGCCGTTGTTCCTTTCGTTCCCATCTTTTCTTCCTGGTCGTTCATCGAATTCGGATTGACTTGTTACACGGTTATGGGATTCATCTTCTGCTTACGATCTATAGAACAACTTCGGGCGGGTGAAAACAGTAAAGCTACGCGAGAGGCGATTCTAGCCGGCCTATCAGGCGGATTGATTCTAGGCTGCAAGTATACTTCCTTGACAACTGTATTTTTCTTTCTATTCTTCATGCTGATTTTTGCAGGTAAAGGGAATTACCGGAGGGCGGCGGGACATGCCTTTCTCGCTGGAACGATTGCGGCGGTTCTCGCTTCGCCCTGGTATGTTAAGAATCTCGTTCTGTTAGGCAATCCGATATATCCTTTCGCCCGCAGTCTATTCCCAACGCCTTACTGGACGGATTTCAACGCCGCCTTTTTCGCCTATCATGCTGGATTAAAGGGCAATCTTAACGCATTGGCGCAATACAATTTATGGGAGAAAATCCTCGATTTCGCCACCCTGCCCGCCCGGATTACCTTCTTTCCCGGCGAAGAGCGCCATTTCCCGGAAAATTTCGGCGCCTGGCCCGTCGGGACTCTATGGCTGGCGCTCGCGCCTCTTTTACTGTTGCGGCGGCGATGGAATTTTCGTCTGACCGCATTGGTTCTCTTCTCTTTCATTTTATTCGTAACATGGGCTTATACTTACCGCGACACTCGCTTTCTGTTATCCTCAATGGCGCTATTGGCGCCGGTTCTCGCGGCGGGCATGACGGAGTTGATGGAACGTCCTCTGGTTCGCTGGCTGCTATTCGGCATGGCGTCTTACGGATTGATCTTCACGACCGGCCTCATGCTGCTCTACCGCGCGCATGACGCCCAAGGCCGTTATGATTCTTGGGGCAAGTACGATCCGTGGCTGGTGGTCAGCGGCAAAATTTCCGGCGAGCAATATCTGGAAGATTTCAACGAGTTCACCAAATACGAAAACCATGCGTTTCGTTTCCTGCGGGAGAATACGGCGCCGCATGAGAAAACGCTGCTGCACGGCATCGAGCATCCCTTCTACTGCCCCAACGATTTCGCCGGAGCGGACTGGTTCAATACCGACCCGCTGATCGCCTGGTCTTGGGAATGTTCGACGGCGCAGGAGTTGTTGGAGCGGCTGCGAAGCGAGAAGGTTCGCTATGTCATTTACCATTATGGAAAGATCAAACTGCCCGGCTATTATCAGTATTACCGCTTATTCCGGCTGCCGTTATCTCTTTCTCTGCCGCTGCTGAACGAATTGAATAAGCGCGAAAAGATGCGGGTTCAATATACCGATACGTATAACTATTGGCTGCGAACCCGCTACGAGGAGGAATTGCAACAGGCGGAAGCGCAGGCGCCGAATATCGCCATTCTCAACCAATTATTGGATGGCGGGATGCTGCCCGAAGTTTTCCGCTACGAAGCGTCGCCGAAGAATCCCTACGAAGGCATCTCCGTGCTGAAAGTCCCCGAATCCGCGCCGTGAACGGTGACGCGAACAAAGCGCAAATCTTGTTTTATACTCGACTTCTTTTCTTATCAATAGTATAAATCGGGTAAGTGATTACGGTGGGTTGCGCTTCGCTTTGATCCCACTCTACACGTCTTAATGTGGAAATATTCCTAAAATTGACGTTTGGCGCGGCTGAAGTTACCTTTGTACTACGTTGAGAATTGCCGCCGGTTTTTCTAAAAGGGGATATGGAAGATAGGGATGAAATCGAAATCCTTCGTTATCGCGTTAACGGTCGTAATCGTCCTGGGATGCCTGGCGGGATACATCGCTTATAAAATCCATCGGGCAAACGTGATTTCCCAGGGGGAAACGCTGTTCCGGCGCGGCGATTACAACGGCGTCGTCGCTCTGCTGGGGCCGGATGTAGAAGGAACGTCGGGCGGCGCGCCGGAGCGCCTGCTGACGGCGCAGGCTTATTACCGTCTGAGAGAATACGACAAAGCCCAAACCATTCTCGAACCTCTGCTTCAATTCGGAAGAGAAACGCCGGGAGCATTGGCGCTCTCCGGCTGGATTTTTATCAAGAAGGAATCGCCAACGCAGGCTCAAGAACGTTTCGAGCGGTTAAAAAGCTTGAACGATAAGGATTACGAAGCGGAAGCCGAGGCGGGATTGGGCGGCGTTTCTCTCCTGCGAGGGCAAAGCGACGACATCAACCTGGCCAAGTCCTATCTCACTCGCAACGTTACGTTTAGCAAGCCACTTCCTCAAACCTACATGCTGTTGGCGGAATTGCGTAGTTTACTACGCGAATACGACGCAGCGATCGAAGCCGCCCAGAAAGCGGTAGACCTCGCTCCCCGATGGTCCGAGCCTTACGTTTCACTGGGAAAATGCTATTTGGCGGCGGGAAGGAATTCGGAGGCGGAGGATGCGTTCAGCCGGGCGTTGGAAAATGGAGCCTCCAAAGACGAGACCAAGTTTTACCTTGCAAAGTCGCTGTATTACCAAGGATCGCTGCGGCAAGCTCTTTCCGTATTGCAGGAATTGATCGACAGCGAGGGAGAAAAAACTCGGGAAGCGTTGGACGATGCGGCGCATATATCATTGGCGTTGGGAGAGATCGACAAGGCGTTGGACTATCAACAGCGGGCATGGGCGTTGAAAAAACGGCCCGACGCCGCCCTTCAGCTTTATGAAACCCTCGCCCGCTTGAACAAAACGGAAGAGGCGGAAAGGTTTTTGGAGGAGACGGTTAATAGTTGGCCGTTTCTCAGCGGAGTTCACTTGGAGAGGGCGAATCGGCTGTTGGCGAAAGGAGACCTGCGCAAAGCCTATTCGGCGTATAACAACGTTCTCGATTACGATTCACAGAATTATTTGTCCTATTACAACTTGGGCTGCATATCCTTTTTGGATAAAGAAGAATATCAAACCATAGATTTTTTCGCCGTCGCGGCTAAGAATGCGGAGGAGTATTTCCCCGCCCAATTGAATAACGCCGTCAGTATGCTCTTTTTCGAAAAGGAGACGGACGCCGCCCGCGCTCTGCAAAATTTAAAAAATCGCTATCCCGCTAATTACTATGTCCTGCAAGCCAGCGCGTTGGAGCGGTTCTTTTTCGGCGATGCAAAGACGGCTTTGGATTTGCTGGACGATTTTCTCAAAACCAATCCGAAACAAGCCAGTCCATGGATTGTCCAGGGCGAGATGTACTTGCGGCTCTTCCAATTCCAGAAAGCCAGAAAATGCTTCGAAGAAGCGTTGAAGATCGATCCCAATTCAATGCGCGGGCAATTGGGAGCGGCGTATGCCGCCTATCGCCTGGGCGATTCGCAAGCCGCCGCTGCTCTTTTCGGCCAAGTTATGCAAAATCGAACGGGACTGGATTCCGCCGAATTGGACGAGGCGAAAAATGGAACCGCCTTGATCGACCTCGACCGGGGCGAGATCGCTTCAGCGCTTAACGCTTGGGACGAATTGAAAAACTCCCCCAGCGCAGGACGGAAATTCGCGGCGGTTAATTCCACTCTTGTCGATGCCGCCGATCCGGCGGAATTGGAAATCGAGGCGCTCATAAAAGCTTCGTCCGAGAAGGAGCCGCTGCCGGAATCCTCTTATAATTTAGCGGTTTATTACGATCTTCTCGGACGTTTGGACGATGCCAGCGCCGCCTATGAGCGACTCATATCCCAATACCCTTCGTTTCTCTACGGCGTATTCAACCTGGCCGATCATTATCGCAAAAGGGGGCGTTTCGCCGATGCGTCCGCTTTATTCGAACGGGCGCGCCAGGCGGCTCCGGACCGGGTGGACGTCTTGAACAACGAAGCCGCCGTTCTTATGAAGCAACAGAAATATGAAGAATCGGAAACCCTCTTGAAGGAAGCGGCGGAAAAGGAACCCGGCAACACATTGATCCGATTCAACATGGCGTTAGCGCGCTTGATGGGGGGAGACGCCGCCGGGGCGGCGAAGCATTTGGAGGAACTGAGGAATTCGAACGCGCCTGCGGGTTTAATCCGGACGATCGAGGGTTTGATTCAGGCGGGCAAGGGAAAAGAGGAAGAAGCGTTGACCGAGTTCGCTTCGGCGCAGGAAAGGGATTCCCATGACCCCTACGCCGCTCTCAACCATGGAACGGCGCTTCTCAAGTTAGGCCGTTACGCGGAAGCGGAAGAAAGCCTGCGCGAGGCCGTTTCGCGAGATCCCTCATTGGCGGCTACGCATCGTGCGTTGGGTTTGCTTTATTGCAAGTTAGGATTGTACGAAGAAGCGTTGGAACGGTTGCAAGTCTCCTTGAAACTGGATCCCTCGCAAGCCGATTTGAATGCGATTATTAAACAAATTCGCGGATGGATGGAAGGATAACATCCAAGTTCTTATCCTTGACGCTTCCTTTGTGGCGGCGATATACTTCTATCGAGACAGATTGTTAAGAAACATATTCCGCGCTTTTCGAACCGCGCGCTATGCGGTTCTTTTAAGCTGGAGAAGGCGCCTGGCTTACCCAAAGAAAAACGAGTTTCTATAATTCCACCGTGGTTTTTCTCCCGTTCGCCGTAAAAAGGGAATGCTTGGGCGGGAACGGTAAACCCATTATCCTCCGTCTCAGAGACTGTCTGAAAAAGCGAGAAAAAATTATGGCGAATTACGAAAAAGAGGCACCCGTACTGAACGGCGCTCCCGCCGAGGGAGAGATCGAGAAAAAAGATATCCAGTATCAGCTCGAGGAAGAGAGCGCCCAACGGCTGCAGGACGTGGATTACGCCACGGTAGAAGTCGGCCAGGAGGATATGCTGGAATCGCTGGCGCGGCAAGCCCACATGGATATCGTTTCCTTGCGCGCCCGCCGCCTGATGCCGGATGTTGTGAATCTGTTGCCGGAGAAGCTGGCTCGGCGCTACACCGCCATCATTATCGACCGGGAAGGCGACGAAATCACGATCGCCATCAGCGATCCCTTCAATCTTGATGCGAACGATGCGCTCAATTTCCGCTTTACGGGGATGACGATCCACTGGATGCTCGCAAGAGAAGACGAGATCCGCATCGCCATCGAACGTTATTACAAAGGCGACCAGGCGATCGTTGAAGATATGCTCGCCCAGATCAGCGAAGACGATAAATTCGGCGTGGATAAAAGCGCCAAAACCTACAAGGAAATGTTGCAAGAAAACATTGGGGTGGACGATGAAGGTCCGATTATGCGCTTGGTGGACCTCATCTTCGAAGAGGCCGTCCGTTCGAGGGCGTCGGATATTCACTTCGAACCGTTCGAAGATAAATTCATCGTCCGGTTCCGCATCGACGGCGTGCTTCACGAAATCCAATCTCCCAGCAAAAAATTGCAAGGTCCGATTCTCTCTCGTCTCAAACTCATGAGCGGCATGGACCTATCGGAAAAGCGCGTACCACAAGACGGACGCATCCAGAAGGTGATCCTGGGCCGTCATTTCGACTTCCGCGTCTCCGCGCTGCCCGCGCTTCATGGGGAGAGCGTCGTTACGCGTTTGCTGGAGCAATCGGGCGTATTGCTCGGTTTGGAGCAGATCGGATTTTTGGAAGACAATATCGAAAAATTCAAATCGATGATCCGCCGTCCGCATGGAATCATCCTGATGACGGGGCCGACCGGTTCGGGAAAGACGACGACGCTCTATTCCGCATTGAACGTCATCAACAACATCGATACGAAGATTGTTACCGTCGAGAACCCGGTCGAGTATCAGATCGAAGGCATCAACCAGGTGCAAATCAACGACGACATCGGCCTATCCTTCGTTATGGCGTTGCGCTCCATCTTGCGCCAAGCGCCCAACGTCATCCTCGTCGGTGAAATCCGCGACTTGGAAACGGCGGAAATCGCCATCAGCGCCGCCATGACCGGACACCTGGTTTTCTCCACGCTGCACACGAACGACGCTCCCGGCGCCAACACCCGCTTGGTGGAAATGGGCATCAAGCCCTTCTTGGTCGCTTCCGCCATCCAAGCCGTTATCGCCCAGCGTTTGGTGCGAACCATCTGCAAGGAATGCAAAGAGCCATACGAACCGGATCTCCTCGTAATTAAAGACCTGGGCTTCAATCCGGACGAATATAAAGGACAGGTATTCTATCGGGGAAAGGGATGCGAGAATTGCAACTACACGGGGTATCGCGGCCGAACCGCCATCCACGAGGTTCTGGAAAACTCGGACGAAATCCGCGAGTTGGTTTTGCAAAACGCCACCAGCGACCAAATTCGCGCTATGGCCCGCAAGCAGGGGATGAGAATTCTGCGCGAGGACGGATGGCTGAAAGTTCTGCGCGGCCAAACGACAATGGTGGAAGTGGCTCGCATCACCGCCGCCGATGAAGCATAATTTTCGCAGCCAACCATGAAGGAGTGAAACCTTGGCAGCCATTCATAAAGAAAAAATCAAAATGGAAGACCTTTTGAAGATCGTTGTGGAGCGCGACGCTTCCGATCTTCATATCCGCGTAGGCCGGCCGCCGGTAATCCGCATCGACGGACGCCTGGAGGATCTGGGCAACGAACCCCTCACGCCCGACGAGACCGAATATCTCATGGCCAGCATCTCTCCCGATATGCACCGCGAGGCCATCTCGCAAATCGGGAGCGCCGATTACGGTTACGCTTTTCAGAGCCTGGCTCGTTTCCGAGTTTCCATTTTCCGGTCGATGGGCAACTATGGGATGGTGATGCGGTTGATTCCCTCCCGCATTCTTTCCTTCGAGGATTTGGGATTGCCGATTGAGGCTACCCGTGAATTGCTTCATCGCCCGCGCGGCCTGGTGCTCGTAGTCGGACCGACGGGATCGGGAAAAACGACGACCCTGGCGACGATGATCGATTACATCAATCGCAACCGCGATACGCACATCATCACCATCGAGGACCCCATCGAATATTTTCATCCGCACCGCAAATCGATCGTTACTCACCGCGCCCTTCATGAGGATGTTATCTCCTTCGCCGATGGTTTGCGTTCGGCGCTGCGGCAGGACCCGGACGTAGTTCTCGTCGGCGAAATGCGCGATACGGAAACCATGCAGGCGGCCATTACGGCGGCGGAAACGGGACACTTGGTTTTCGCTACGCTGCATACGAACAGCGCCTCCGCCACGATCAACCGCATCGTGGACGCCTTCCCTACCAACCAGCAGGAGCAAATCCGGATGCAGCTGTCGGTTACGCTGATCGCTTCCATCTCACAGGCCTTGTTAGGACGGGCGAGCGGCAAAGGACGCGTGGCCGCTTACGAACTTATGTTCATGACGCCCGCCATCGCCAACCTTATCCGCGAACGCCAGACGAACCGCATCCTCTCCGCCATCCAGACGGGAGGAAAATTAGGGATGATGACGATGGATACTTTCCTTTACAATTTATATAAAAAGGGAATCATCACGGCGGAAGATTGCATCGAACGCGCTCACGAACCGGATCAACAGCGTCAGAAGATTCTTTTCGATTCGTAGGATTTACCCCATAGAAGAAAATCGCATATCACTCCATTTTCAAGGATAGAAATTATGTTGGGATTGGGAAGAAAGAAATTCGCGGAGAAGCCGGAACCGGAGAAGATCGCCGAGATTGCCCCTTCTGCGCCGAAACTCTCCAGCGAACAGGTGGCGGAGTTTGTTGTAAAGGAATCTGCGGCAGCGGTGGGCGATTCGCGCTCCACGTCTTTTTTGGCGGAAGAAGAAGCCGGACAAGCGGTACGGGACGCCGTACTCGAACAAGTTTCCGAAGTCGCCGAGAAACAAGCCCAATATACGTCGGAAGAAGACCTGCTCTCCATCCTTGCCGACCAGGTGGGTATGGAGTTGGTCAAACTGCGCGATTGCGAAATCGACGAAGAAGTCATTAAACTGGTCTCGCCGGAATTGGCGCGGCAATACAAAGCCTTTCCAATATCTCTGGACGATGAGACGAACATTTTGACGGTCGCCATTTCCGATCCCTTGAACGTGCGTACGCTGGACGATCTCCGCATCTGGGTGGATCATGAAATTCGCGGCGTCATCGCAACGGAAGAGGAGATTCAAGCCGCCATCGACGAGTTTTACGGCACAGGATCGCAATCTGTAGACGAAGTGTTGCACGAATTGGATGCGGAGAATCTGCAGATCGACCTGAAAGACGACAGTTTCGGCAATCTGGAGAAGATCGTGCATGAGGCGCCGATCGTCAGGCTGGTAAATTTGATATTATTGCAGGCCATTAAAGACCGCGCCTCCGACTTGCATGTCGAACCGTTCCAAAATTCCCTCCGCATCCGCTACCGCGTAGACGGCATCCTGCACGAAACCGTTCCGCCGCCGTCCCACCTCGCCAACGCTATCATATCTCGTTTTAAGGTCATGTCGGGATTGAATATCGCCGAGCGCCGCCTGCCTCAGGACGGACGCGTCAAACTATCGATGGCGGACCGCAACGTCGAACTCCGCGTATCTTCCCTGCCTACCGTTAATGGAGAGAGCGTGGTTATGCGCATTCTGGACAGCGAGGTGATGAACCTGGGTTTGGAAAACATCGGGATGCTGCCCGACACGCTGGAAATTTACGACAAAATCATCCGGCAGCCCAACGGGCTTGTCCTTGTTACAGGACCGACGGGCTGCGGCAAGACCACGACGCTTTATTCCTCCCTGGCGCGCATTTTCAGCCCTATGCTCAAGATGATCACCACGGAAAACCCGGTAGAATACCAGATGAATGGCGTCGTGCAAGTCAATATCAACCAGGCTGTGGGATTGACCTTCGCCCGCTGCCTGCGCGCCATCCTGCGTCAGGACCCCGACATCATCATGGTGGGCGAAATCCGCGACTTGGAAACGGCGCAGATGGCCATCGAATCGTCGCTCACAGGACACATGGTGCTTTCGACGATGCACACGAACGACGCGCCGGGAACCTTGACCCGCATGATCGATATGAACGTGGAACCCTTCTTGATCACTTCGGCGGTCGAAGGCGTGCTTGCCCAACGCTTGATTCGCATCATCTGCCTCGACTGCAAGGAAGAATACAAGCCCGATCCCCAGCTGATCCTGGATATGGGTTTCAATCCAGAGGAAGTCAGGAACATCACGTTCTTCAAAGGAAGAGGCTGCCCCGATTGCAACTACACCGGCTATAAAGGACGCACGGGCATCTTCGAGTTGTTGCGCCTTTCCGAACCGGTCAAAGAACTAGTGCTGCAACGCGTCGCCAGTTCGGTTATCTTCCACCAGGCCAGAAAAGACGGAATGCGCACCTTGCGCGAAGACGGCTGGGAAAAAGTCATCCAAGGCGTCACCACCGTCGAAGAGGTGCTTTCTTGCACGGTTCATTAACCTAAAAACGGCAGTTGAGGAGCAGAATTCTCCGTCGAAAGCCTTTCTAGGCCACCCTGGCGATCCTAGTTGATTGGCGGTTCAGCCCATTTGCGGCAGCCATTTGGGGCGAGCAAGTATTCTTCCTTGCAGAAATTTCTGCAACGCCCGGCTCAAAATCAATCGCCACCGGTCTTGCCAATCCAACTGCTCCGCATTTCGCTTCAATTGAAGAAGGAACGCCGCCAATGACTTGAGTCGTTTTTGGATCGCCGCCGTTTTACTGTGGGCATTCGTAACGATCAACGTCGATTGCCCTCCGTGCCGAATTTGCTTAGCCACGCCCGTAAGCAGCAACGGACGGCTGGTCACCGCTTCCGCGTGTTTTTCTGGAATCGCCAAGCGCGCGAACAGCGACCACCAGTTGTAGATCAGGGCGATGGCTCGCGCCATGATTTGGCATCGCTTCATGTCCTGCGTCGTGCAGCCGCTCCAGCCCCATTGGTTTTTCAATTCGTCGAACATATTTTCCGCATCGCTGCGATCCCGGTAATGTTGGGCGATCGTCATGATCTCGTCCTCCAGGGATGTCGCCAGCACCGCGTATTCGTATTTTTTGAGAGGCGCCGCCGTCTTCATAAACGCCAATTCGGGTTGATCGGTTTTCGCCTTCTTCTTCTCTTGCTTTTTCCCCACTGTTTCCGGGGGAATCTCGCGGCGCAGCACCACCACCCGCCGCGATTTCGTCCAGCCCATCAACTGCAACTCGGCGTTCACTCCTTCCCACCCTTGCCCCGCCGCAACCCAATCCGCCCGCGTAAAGACCTCTTCCACCAACCGTTTGACATTGGGGGATTGCTTCAACTTGAACAAATACGCCAAGCCCACTCTTCCGCTTCCCTCATCGCCGTCTCGTTCCCCCAGGCGCAGTCCCCTCGCACAAACTCGGGCCAGGCCGCCTTCGGCAGACTGTCCAAAAACGACCACAAACGGGGCTGCGCATAGGAAGCGGCCGTTTGATTCCCCGGCTGCACTTCCACGTCCACTGCCAACCGCAGATTGGCGATGATGTAGGTTTGATA
>JBFMBP010000114.1 GCA_040755155.1 Candidatus Omnitrophota bacterium
GAATCCTTCTTCCTGAGTAAACTTGAACATAAGCGCGTATCCTTTCTTTTGGGCTTTTCAGCCTTCTTCGCTTAAGGAAAGGGTACGCTGCTTTTTCTTTCCAATCCACACCTTTAGGTTATAACTCAGATATTTTCCTATTATTATATCGACGCCTTTGCTGGTTCGGGCATTCATGTCTCCCGAACTACAAAAGAATTGATACCAGGAAGCCCTACAAATGCACTTTGGATTGATCCCCCTTTTCATGAATACCATTTTATCGATCTCGATAAAAAAAAGGTAGAATCATTAGAAGAAATCGCCAAAGGTCAAGAAAACGTTCATATTTATGAGGGTGATTGCAACGAGATTCTTATAAAAGAAATCTTCCCAAAGATTCAATGGAAAGATTTTCGCAGAGCTCTCTGTATTTTGGATCCTTATGGATTGGATTTGAACTGGGAAGTAATCGAAACGACAGGGAAAATGAAAACTTTCGATATATTTTTGAATTTTCCCTATCTCGATATGAATCGCAATGTACTACGACGCAATTCTGAAGTTGTTTCTGATAGCCAGATCAAACGAATGGATTCTTTTTGGGGAGATGATTCATGGAAAAAATTAGCCTATAAAACGGGGGATACTCTATTTGATGAATGGAAGATTGAGGAGAAAGTATCCCCCGCTGAGTTTGTAGATGGATTTCGGAAGCGTTTGGTATCTGTCGCTGGATTTGAATATGTCCCAGAACCGATTGTCATGAGAAACATGAGAAATGGGATTCTTTATTATTTATTATTCGCATCGCAAAAATGCGTTGCAGAGGATATAATAAAAGATATCTTCAAAAAATATAAAAGATAAGAGTTTTCTCATGTCCGATAAATCGGCGATCGAATGGACGGAATCGACCTGGAATCCATTGACAGGCTGCACGAAAATCAGTCCCGGATGCAAGTATTGTTATGCGGAGCGATTAGCTAAACGCCTTCAAGCCATGGGACAGCCGAATTATAAAGAAGGATTCCGTCTTTCCTTTCATGAAGAAGCCGTTTCCATACCCTTGTCTTGGAAAAAACCGAGAACGATCTTCGTAAATTCCATGAGCGATTTATTTCATAAGAATGTCCAAGCGGAATTTATAAAAAAAATCTTTGATGTTATGAATAAAGCTAAGCGCCATCGTTTCCAAATTTTAACAAAACGGTCTGATCGTCTCTTAACTCTCAACGATGCGATTGCATGGCCGGAAAACGTCTGGATGGGAGTGAGCGTTGAATCCGATGATTATCTGTTTCGCGTCGATCATTTAAGAAATACCGATGCGCATATCAAATTCATCTCCTTTGAACCGTTGCTCGGTCCCATTCCCAATATCAATTTAAAAGGAATAGATTGGGTCATTGTAGGCGGCGAATCGGGTCCTGGGGCGAGAGTAATGGAAGAAGAATGGGTCCTTTCCATTCGGGATCAATGCGAAAAATCCGGAATCCCTTTCTTTTTCAAGCAATGGGGAGGCGTTCGTAAACATCGAAATGGGCGGATGCTTGAGGGACGAACTTGGGACGAGATGCCTATTTAAAAAGTACGTAAATAACATATCTATTTTATTGATAGTAGTCCCTAACCAAATGTTCTTTTTCCCCCGAAACCAAGCCTTTATGATCCCGATTCCCGCGGCATCTGGACGGCGGGCGATTAGACAGGGCATCGCGGGCAAATACCGAATCGTATCGATTGTTTTTTTTGTGAACGGAGCGAATTGAACTTTCGTTCGTTCGTTTTGAGTGTTACAATATTTTTCGTTGCGAGAACGCGCGTCTCTGTTGGCGTGGGATGCGGTTTATTTGGCTAAGACGATTGGAGAGAATAGTGGTTAGAATATCACTGGATATGTGCATTGCCGATATGATTTGTCCGGCGGATATATTCTCTCCCGATGCAAAGAATCGATTGTTATTGAAGAAAGGCGTCCCCCTCTCGGAGAACGCCAAGCGTCTTCTCGCTCAAAATAAAGTTGAATTCATCGATTTTCCTCTCCCTTTCGAGAAAAGGGACGCCGTTCCTTTCACCTTCTCTAACGAAACGGAATCCTCTCTATTCCGCCTGGCGCGCGATTCCTTCCGCGCTTATAAGAACGATGCCATTGCTGATCCCTTGGAATTGCGCAAGGAAGCGTACGATATTCTCGCCCAGGCCGCTTCCGAATTCGAAAAACTGTACGTCAAAGAACATCCCGTTACGGATGCGGAGCCGAAACGGGAATTGCGTTCCATCATCCACCTGCGCACGGTGGGCGCATTGCAGGATTATCTTTTCGAACACGCGAAAAACGTTTCCCTGATTTCGCTGGCGTTGGGATTCGACTATTTCAGCGACTCCAAACAGAGGTTATCGGATCTGCATAAAGTATCCGTGGCGGGTTTGTTCGCCGATATCGGCATGATGAAGATTCCCTCCCGCATTCTTACGCAGGAGACGGAGTTATCGGAAAAGGATTGGGAAATCGTCCGCAAGCACCCGGAAACAAGCGCCCAATTCGTAGAAAGTCTATTCCGCCAAAAGAATTTCATTACGGCGAAAATCGTTCTTCAACACCATGAACGGATGGATGGTTCGGGCTATCCCGCCGGGATTACCGGTCATACTATGGAACCTTACGCCTCTGTTCTCGCCGTCGCCGACTCTTACAACAGCATGATTTCCAAGCGTTATTTCCGTCCGGTTTACGAACCTCTCGAAGCGTTGGCCTCGATCAACCAGGCCGCGGGAAAACTCTACGATAAAAAAGCCGCGGAGTGCTTGAATTTCCGCATCGCCCCCTATCCCATCGGAACCGTCGCCCATTTCCTCAAGGAGCAACTGATCCAAGTCGTCGAATTGACCAATATTCCATCGGATATTGGATCGATAAAAATCCCGGTGAATTCTAAAGGCGAAGGCTTTTACAACATTCCCAAAACCATCCGCAAGTTCGTCCTCGAGCAATCGCAACCGCCCGACAACGCCGTATCCATCGAAGGCCAAGGCGATAAAATCGGCAAGCCTCTCGACGCGTTCGATTTGCTCTCGGCCTACGGCTACGTTGCGAAGAGTTAGTCCTTTTCGGCATCCCCTCGACGCCGCCGTCTCAACAAGATTTTATATGAAGTTATACCAACATGCATTGAGATTGTTGTTTTCAAAATTCCTCTCCCAAGATTGGGAGAGGTTAGGTGAGGGTTGATATTATTAGGCTTATATTTCCCTCACCCTAACCCTCTCCCAAAGGGCGAGGGAATTTATAAGCTGCAATTTTAACGCAGATTGGTATTATACCGTTTGCCATTTGATTTGTGGTATAGCAACATCATTGAGGGGAGGGCGAGGCTCTCGCCGAGCCTTATAGATGCAATGGTTCGCCAGGAGGCTCACCCTCCCTTCCTTTCCACTGCATGCGCATCAAACCCAAGGACATTTCGTATTATTTTTTTATGCCGTTCTTTTTGGGAGTCGGTGTTGGATTCGAGGGCGAGGAGACGTCTTTCGCCGCCGCGAAGGGAGGGATGACGCGATAAGGCAGCCCCTGCGCCGCCGTTGGATATCGCGCCGCGTTTCCGTATCCGTCGCTTAAGTCGACGAAATAGATCGCTCCTGCGGGCGTGAGCGGAAACGAGGCTGTGAAAGTATCTCCCGACCGCTCCATATTGATTTCCGACCAATTTTCATCGGATGGAAGGGGTTTCCAGAAAAGACGCGCCGAAGCGACGATGGCGGGATCTTCGAAGACGCCTTTCACGGTTGCGCGGCTTTTCCCGTCGCCAACTTGATGTTCCAGGGTTATGATCTGCGGCGGATAGTCGTCGGAGGTTATGGCGATATGGAATGGCGCATTCTGGCTGCGGTCGGGAATTGTAATTTCCTGGCCGCCGATAGTTCCCTGGAAGAAATACTCGATATTGCCATCCACGGCGAAGGCTGCTGGGATTTCGGCGAAATACACGCCGTCGATGCGGGTGGCTTTCATATCGAGGCGCCCCGTCTCGCCCGCGCTGTTTTTAAAACTGGCGGCGAGGGATTCTGTTTTGATTTTGGGAGGAATGGAAAGCGTCAGCAATATTGATTGCAGCGGCGGCGATTTGAAGAGGCGGAAATGAGCGAATTGCGGCTGCCATTCGGTTTTGTCCAGCCATTCGTTATATAGCTGCGACAAGATGGCTTGATCTTGTTCGAATGCGGGTTTGGCTTGCCGCCAATGATAACCGGCCGTTTTCATTCTCAGCGGTTCCATCAACGGGCGGTAATGGTTTTCTCCCGTTTGCGCCAATCGCTCCCAGTCTTCCAGCATGGCTTTCTGACCCTGGGAAGCAAGAACTAGCGACGAAGCGTCTCCCGTCAATTGATATAAGCCCATTTGCAACGCCGTGTTGACGGCGTCGCGGTAATAGTTCCCCAGCGCGGAGAGGATTTCCATATCCAAACTGATGGCGTTCCATTCTCGGTAGCGCTGTAATGCGGCGGGAGAGTTTGACTCGTCCGTTTTATCGAGAGATTGGGTTAGGACGGATTCCGCTTCCCGAATGGCCGCCGATGCCCGTTCCGCTCCTGTCGCCGCATCTTGCAATAAATTGAAGGGCGAGAGGCGTCCGTCGATTTGTCCCGTGGCGAGAGCGATGGCTTCTTCTGTTACGGATCGGATGCGGCTGGAATCGAAAGGCCGCGCCTCGAAGAACGCCGTGAAACTGGCGGGCAGTTCCAATTCCGGCGCTAAATTGCGCATGTCGGGACCGAGGCCGTAAACGGAAGCGATGGCGGGGACGACGCTTCCCGAATCCTGCAGCGCTTGATAAATCGGCGCACCCGCTCCCGGTCCGAAATGTCTTTCAAATAACTTTATGAACGTCTCCGGCGGTTCGTTGGGATTGTATCCCAGCCGTCCCCACAGAAGAAACCAATACCAATCCCGTTCGTAGGTCCAGTCATAATAACGCAGGTTGAGCTGGATGGCGCTGGTATATTCGTCCGTCTGTGGATAATAAGTGGATGGCGTCTCCACTACGAAGCCATTCGCGCCTCCGAAAGAAGTATTTTGGATGGTTTGCTTGACGAAATCGTAATTCCCCCATGCAAGCAGGCGATGCGTTCCGCTGGTATGCAGATCGAAAATGACATTGTAACGGCGGGGAAGATTGAAATAATCCTGATAGGAATAACCGCCCCAATCCGCCATTCGTCCTCCGCTGACGGGATACGGGAACGGCGCCTGATCGCCGTTGAATTTCACTTCAGCCACGGTTACGCCTTGATGATTCTCCGTGATATCCCCGAATTGCTTCCGATCGGCCAAATACGCCGGCAGAAATAATATCAGCGGCCGCTCCTTCTTGGCGAATTCTTGCAGGATGGCTTGCTTGTAAAATTCCGTGGAATTGCGGCTCTCTCCAATGGCGAATCCATAACCGTCCAGCATAGGACAATCTTGCAGCAGCCGCCGAAAAGCTTCGGCGTTGTACTTCAACAGCGCGTTGAATTCCTGGGGCGGAGCGGATTTATCCGGGATGCTCCATGAAGAGTTATGATTGACGAGCGATGCGTTTATGCCCCGCTTATGGGCTTCGATGATAATCCGTTGCAGAACCTTGAGATTTTTCTCCGCTTGTTGCTCTCCGACGCCGATGGAGGGAAACGCGGACAAGACGGCGAAATAGGGAAAGAGGTTGTAAAACTCGGCGGTCATGAGATCGTAAATCCCGTGAATCTCCATGTAATTGAAGCGGGACCTGGCGATGGCGTCCAATAAGCCGTCCCAGTATTTTTCCGTATGAAACCAGGAGAGAGGGTCCTCCAGCGCCTGGCGATGCAGCATCAATTTTATCCCCCGCACCGTGATGGAGGGCGTCGATTTTTTGGGCGCGATTCGTTGGGGAACGGGAGTTTCCGGCGCTCCGGTTTCAATTTGTTCGGCCAGTTCGAAAGCGGCGTACATAGCGCCGATGGGATCGCTGCCCACGGCGTAGGCGCGGTATCGATCTCCTCGCGGAAAAATGGAAACGGAAAGCGATTCCGGCGCCGTGGAGACGATATCCCGCAAAATGTCCGCGCCGGGAAAAGAAGCCGCTTTGGCCGAATCGAATACGGACGTCACGATCTCCAGGTCGGCGGCGGAATTGTCGCTAGTTAAGGGACCAAGCCGCCTTTGGACGTCCCATCCATTTTCGGCAAGCGCTTTTTCGATAGCCTCCATCCCGGTCCATACCGGCGGTTCGGGCTGTTCGGAAGGACAAATGATGACGGCGGTCAAAGCATGGCCCGTCGATGCGGCGCATACAATAATAATAAGAAGAAGAAAAGATAGTCTAATGGATATTCGTATCATTACTCTGCTTAAAACATCATTAGGATATTCTTTATTGTCTGCATCAGGATATCCAGGATGAAAGGATGACCAGGATTTTTTGATTTTTTATCCTGATAATCCAGAAATCCTGCCCATCTTGGTCATCTTAATTCCGGTTGACATCATGCCTTCTCGATTGCGATTGATCGATCCCTCAAGGGCTGGGTGACGCCTTACCCTTGCCCCCCAACCCTTTATGCTATCTTGAATAAAAACGCTCCCCACTTCAAAGGGCGGGGGGTGTGACATTTTTCTTGTTTGAACTACCCGACATTTTCACTTCGTGTCATCACTCCCCCAAATTTTCCTTGACTTCTCCCGCTCCCTTGGCTATATTTTTTATAGAGGACGACGGCCTACGGAGCGTTTCGGACGTGCATGCAGGGGGTTCTTATAGAACATTCTGTCTCGTAGAAGTCGCCCTTTCTTTATAAAAAGTTAATAAAGCAAGTTTTTTCTTTTTCTTCCTTATTTCTTCCAAAATAAAATAGTAGCCGTTCAATCTTTTTTTATATCGAATAACAGGTAAACCTCTTTGGCTGTTTTTCGCTCTCGATATCTCATCGGCATTCCCAATGATTTCCAGTATTAAATATAAATCATCTTTTTTCATTGGTACATTTTTTTCATCCTTCTCGCTTTCTTCCCAGTGTCTTTTTCTTAAATGGTTAATCCCATCAGACTCGATAACATGTTCATAATTCAATACATTTATCTGAACAAATTCTTTAATCCGCGCCGCCTCTTCCGGCATCACCGAATACAATACTACAGTTTTATTGGGAAATTTCGGCGCGGCCAACAACTCATCTATCTCTCGCTTCTTTTTCTCGTCCATCCGAAAAACAACGTCCGACTCCTCCCCCAAATTTTCCTTGACTTCCTCTTTCCCTTCGGATACATTTTCTTTTAAGGGCGATTCGCCATAGGTCGTTTCGGACGTTGACGAATGGGATTCATTGAGAATATCATTCACGCTGGCTTTCGCCTTCTTTTTATAAAAAGTAGCCATAGCGGGTTTACCCTGCTCGCGCTGCAATTCCTCCAAATAATAAACATCTTCATTAATTTTCTTCCAGGATTTTTCTATATTAAAAATTCAGCTGATCCTGTCCATTCCAATTCAGAATGACATTATACGCTTACAATCATGATCCGCTGGCCGATCCATACGTTATCGTAAAAATATCGCCCGTTTGCGCGTTGGGAATCCGAAGACCTCGATTCTCTCCCGCCTTGGCGATGGACCAGTAGCGGTTAGCTTCTTTGCGTTCGGTAAAGATGTTGGTTCTGACGACGGATAACGGCGCATCGGCCTGGAGCCATCGAGCGGGTAAATCGAAATATTCGATCATTTGTCCTTCCTTGTCCGCTTCTAAAATTCGGATTTCCAATTGATTCGCCGAGAGCCATCGAACGCCGCCGTCGATGCGTTTGTTGGATCGGAACAACGGCTGGGTGAGATCGTTTGTGGTCACTTCGGAGGCCTTTAGGCACGCCAGGCATCTTCCTCGGCCTTCGCTGTCGAACCAAATGCGAACCATGCCGTCCGTCGCGAAGGGGGGAAAAGAAACCAGCGAGCCGTCGCGGCTATGGAGAAAATAATCGGTTCCGGCGCGGCCTACGCTAAATGGGTGATCCGTTTGGCGTCCTATTAAAGCGATCAATCTCGTTTTCGCGTTGCGCGCCAGGAATCCGTCGCGGTCGATTGCGAAATCTTGCAAACCCGGCTCGGTCATTTTCCAGGGCGTGACGCTGCGGTTCGTTCGAATGACAAGACCATTGGCGTATTGGATGACGCAGCGCGCGGCATCCTTCCATTTATCCGTTTTCAAAGCCGCATCGAGACTGTAGCGGACGCCGTTGGCATTCTCGTAATAGATTTCTTTTACGGCGTTTTTAGGATCGAGGTATTCGCGGGTTATTGGTTTAGCCAAGGAATAATATTCCATGATATATTTACGGATATCGGAGGCGGCCATTCCCGGAAACCAAAAATCGAGAGAGAGATAAGGAAGCCGGCCGAACGCCGCCTCTGCGCTTATATATTGATCGAATGGCGTGAAGCGCGGATCGAGAGGACGATCGCTGGTTTGGAAGAAGGTGGGATAAGGCCCCATGCCAATGAGGGAATAGGCGGGGCGTTGGTAAAGAGCGCTATGATCGGCGATGCCGCGATATTGGGGCTGCGAACGGAAAGGCGCAAAAGAGGCGTCGCCGAATCCCGGCAGGAAGGGCGACAAAAACGGCTGATCGCCGCGATCTTCTATGACAATGGATTTTTTGGCAGTGCGTTTAAATCCCGCGAAATAATCCCGCAATTCGCCGAAGAGACGGCGCGAACTTCTTTCTTCCTGTCCTGTTAAGGTATAGAGAGACGTTGCAAATCGGACAATCTCGGCGGGATGGGGGAAATCCAGCCAAAGCGCGGTGAAACTCATTTTCCCCGCGTCCGCCGTAATTTTCTCCAGCATCGATTCCGAAAGTTGTTGCATTATGGATGGATTCGCCGTCGCAGGATGAGTTCCCGCAGCGGTCAGCGTTCCCATAAGACGGCTCTTCGCAGCGAGTGCTAGATATACGCCGGTGGAATCGGGAGCGTATACGACGGTATTTCCTTCCGTCGTTTCTTTCATGGTCAGGAATTTAAGTTGTTCGGCGGTTCCCCAAACGTCTTTTTCCTTTGCAGCGAGAGGAGCGAAGCGCGCATGATCGGGCCATCCTTTTATAAGGAATGAAAAGTCTTTTAAACCCAGTGTTCCCAATTCGTCGAAGAATTTCTCGGCGGCGATGAAAGCGTCTCCCTTGGCGCCCATGCGGGACATCAATATCTCGCGAGTCTGGCAAGATTGGGTTTCGGGACTTTCCCAGCATTGGCTTTTGGGATTCCAGATCATCAGCGTGCGCATGGGACCGTCTTGTTGTTCGTAAAACCATCCCCGGTCTCCCTGCGCATCGGAATAATCTTCGATCGAACTGTATTGTTCTCCATCGAATTCGAAGGAAACGTTGAGTTTCGTCTCGCCTCCGCTTTGAACCGCCGGACCGTAAGCGGCGAAAAGCAATTGATCCCCTTTAGCTAGGGGAAAATCGCCCTGGATGCCCGTGGCGGGTTTATAAGCGGGATCGAGAATTTGACTGAAGAGAATGTGATTTTTCTCGCCGTCCGCTTCCAGGAGATGCACTTCGCAAGACGCTTTTTCGCCGCTGACCAGCGAGAATGTTCCCTTGAGTTTGACATAACCGGATGACGGAGCTTCCCAACGGCGGATAGCGGCAGATGGCGTTAAGGGATAGCGCGCCAGAGGAATTTCGCCCAAATCCAGTAAGATGCGGTCGCGGAATCCTGCAAGGTCTTCCGTTTTGACGGAGGAAGCGGGCAGTACGTCCGCGAGCAAAGGGCTGACGGTGAGATAAGCCGTCATTTCGAGAGGCGGATAGGTTCCATCGGCGTTCGCGAGAAACATGGCGGGCGTATTGGACGAACGCACCGATCGAGGAGTCGCTTCAGGATTGAATGTCGCATATTCGCCCGCTGCGCTTAACAAGGGATCGACGTAAACGCTGAAATAATATTGGTTGACGAATTCCACGGCGGGAACCAGCGACGAGGGCGCGACAAAAACCTTCGGATTGGCCAGAAAACGCGATTCGCCGATATCGAATCCGCAATAGTAAGCGGTGGCGTGAGGCGGACAATTGGCGACGGCCTGGATGACGAAGGTTTTTCCTTGCATGGAAAAATCGTATTTCTTGGCGCAGGTAACGCCGTCGATCGTTTCCTGAAAGGAGAATGAGTAATGATTTCCTTCTCGTTGATGCGAGACCAGCTTGCAACGGTCTTCCTTAGCGTAATCGCCGGGAGTGATCGTTTCGCCCGTGGCGTTGCGCACGATGAAGCCGCCGTCATAGACGGGGATAATCCGCACTTGATCGTTCAACACAACCCGGACATTGATTAAACCCCGCACAGCGATGGCGCTTCGCGGATTTAGGCAATAATCGATTTTTAGGCGCGGCTCTTGATAAGAGAAGATAATGTCGCCGCGCGTTTCATCCGTAGTGATGGAAGAAATGCCCGGTCCGGCGGCCCAGGCGGCGGCGGGCGCAAAAGGAGATAGCCCTTGCGCCGCCGCAATCGGCGCGCCAACCGTCAACAACAATCCTGCGATGACTCCAATCGTACGGGCTTTTCGATTCATCATATAAAATTTCTCGCTCGTTCCTTTTTGGTAGGTATAAATGGATAGATCCGATTATCAGTTCAAGGAATCCAACCGCCATTCCCGAATGGCGGCGTTCGAATTCTCTTTCAACGCGTAGGTTTTTCCCGCCAAAGTCAGCGTCCCTCCCCCTTCGGCGTTAAAGAGAATTTCCGCCTCGCCCACGCGAGCGCCAAACCGTCCTTCTTCTTGAATCATATGAACGGGCTGCGGCTCATCGGTAAAAAAGGCGTGAAGAAAATAATCTTCCTTATTCGCCGTTTTTGGCGAAATCTCGATCCGCCATTTGTTCGCCAGTGGCGTCAGGACTGTGGTGGGCGGATCGAACGTTTGCCCACCGTAAACATTGCCTTCGATCTTTTCGATCGCTGCGTTCTCCGGCCATAAACTTCGAACGATCATTCTTCCTTTCCCATTTTTGATAGTAATCGTACGGTTGTCGATCGCAGGCTCGTTTTTGCAATGCAGCAGCCAGGTTTTCTTGAAATCCGGCTGTACGCTTTTCACGCGGTCGAAAAGAACGATCGTATGAGGACGGATAAAGACAATGCGCCGCATCCATTGCTCCATTTTGGAAGGCGAATAGGCTTTCGCGCAATCCCCCGCCACATATAGAAATTCGGAATGATTTTCATAGGCGACGATCTCGCCGCGTTCGAATTGTTCCCGGCGCTGTTTCCACATTTCCAGCGTATCCACCGTCCAATCCCATTTCTTCGCCTGGCCGCCGTCGTTGGCGTAAGCGTTGCGTCCGCCGTCGCGCATATTCGTCCATTGCTCTCCCGGTTGAAATACGAGGAGGCAATTATGGGCGATGGTGCGAATCAGCCAGTTGACGGAATGGTTCGATAAGTAATCGTGATATTCGCCGCTTTCCGCCGCCAGCGGTTCGTAGCGGAAAATCTCGATATTCCCTGTTTCGAAATGCTGATGTCCCGCCCAATAGTCTCCGCATTCGAAGCGCAGCCAAGTCGCGTCGTCCGTCCAATCGCTGCGCGCGTAAATCTTCCCGATGCCGGGAGCGAAATGGGCGGGCGGCATAGCGGATAAATCGAGAGGAGGATCGGGGTCTTCCTCATAGAGAAAATCTACTAGCCGCGATTCGGGATTCGATCCTTTCCGCTGGCGGTTGGCGGTAAGGCGGGCGAGTTTTGAACCTCGAAAATATTGCGCTAGAATGGTGCGCAGATGGCGGGGATATTCGTTATGGCCGCCGTACGTATTCGCTCCGTCTCCTTCCACGGGGTAGCGCTCGGCGCCGTAAAGCCACAAGCCGGGATAGGGTTGAAGCAGTTCGTAAGCGAGACGCGAGTAAAAAAATCGAGGCGCTTTCGAAAAGCCGTCATAACCTATACATCGCCGCGCCAGTTCCAAGGCCTGCGCCAAATGCCATAACGAGCCGCGCGCATACCAGCCGCATTCCGTGAAACCGCCCCCTTCGCTGAATTCGTTCAGGACGGGAAGAACTTTCCCTTCGTATAGTTTCTTCAAAGCGTAGTCTTGAAATTCCTCCACCATAGAATTCTCTCCCCACGTTCCGTATGCAATGAGCAAGTAACAAAGGATTTTGGATAACGTGGAATTATGAAACGCATTTTCGTCGGATTTATATTTCGCGAGATGAGCATTCATCCAATCCAATAGCGCTTGACGGTCCGATGGCGCAATGGCGTCGAAAAAAAGATCGTACGTCAAGGCGGCGTCCATCAGCCATATCCAAGTATCCTGGTGGATATCCGTAACCCCGCGTTGAACGTTCTTCATGGCGTTTTGGATATACGTCTCGATTCGTTCGCGGGGCAATCCTTCTACGGCATTGGTTATGCCATCGGCCAACAGCGAATGGGAAGATCGAATATCCGCATAAGCGCTCGGTTTTGCTTTAGCCAACGCCTGAAGATGGGAGCGCGATCCTAAGAGAATAGGGTGCTTGCCCACATTGTCGGCCCATAATCCCGTGGGAATCAATGGAGCGGGCGCCGGAATCTCCTCGGCGCTGAATGCAAGGACGGAAAAGCATAACAACGGAAGCGCGGCGATGGCGCGGCGCATTCTATCGATTATTGCGTGATTCATAATCTCCAGCCATTATTGTTCGATTTAAATATCGTTCCTTATTCTATGGTTATTAGTAAATAGGCAATGAATTCCGTCTCGAATTCCTCTCTCCTATCAACGGATGAGAAGAAACGAAAGTATTATTTCTTCAACCAATGATTCTACCGGAAAAGGATTGCCCATGAGAAACGTCCGCATCGACTTGGAATATGATGGACGAAACTATTGCGGGTGGCAATGGCAGCCGAACCTGCCAACCATCGAGGGCGCGGTGAAGCAGGCGGCGGAAACGATGCTGCAACATTCCATTACCCTCTATTCCTGCGGACGGACGGACGCGGGCGTCCACGCCGAGCAGCACGTCGCACATTTCCATACGGAAGTCCGCCTGCCTGCGCATGTCGTCTTCCGCGCCCTCAATTCGCTGCTGCCGCCGGACATCGCCGTCCACCGCGTTCTGGATATGCCCCTGGACTGGAGCGCCCGCCATGACGCCTTGGAGCGGGAATACCGCTACCGCTTCTACCGCAGCCAGACGCCCAGCGTCTTCTGGCGCGGACGCTCTTTGTGGATAGAGCGCCAATTGGACGTGGACGCCATGCGCGAAGCGGCGGGACGCCTGGTGGGCAAACATGATTTTTCCGCGTTCCGCAGCCTGCACTGCGACGCGGAAAGTCCCGTGCGCCGCGTACTGGAAATCGCCTTCGAGGAAAATCCGCCCCTCATCGACATGCGCGTGCGCGGCCACGCCTTTCTGCGCCATCAGGTCAGGACCTTCGCGGGTACGCTATTGTTTGTCGGCCTGGGCAAATGGCCGCCATCGAAAGTGGAAGACATCCTCGCCTCCAAAGACCGCGCCCAGGCGGGACCGACTCTGGAACCTCACGGCCTTACGCTCGCCGCCGTACGCTACGAAGGAGACGAAGAACGCTTCGCCGCTCAGGAATGGCTGCTCCGCGAATGAAATGCAAGAGTGCAAAAGCAGAACGCTTTGGGTATTGTTTTTTTCTGCCCTCGCTAAAAGCCTATTTTTCTCTTCTCCCTATCTCTTTCGCATCAAAAAAGGCGATTTTTCAATTATTTTAACTAACACCGATTTTCCTGAGACTATTATCCCCAAATCATTTTCAAGGCTTTATGGGGTTGTTGATAAATAACTCCAATAAATCGAGGATGTTAAGCAAAATCATGGTGAAAGAATTTTGGATTGAGTTTTGGGTAAATACTTCCAGATATCATATTTTATTCCTCATCTAATTCATCCCCCCTTACTCGATAATCCTTTATATACCCCCTATTTTAAGGGTTTTCATCATTTTATTATTCGGACTTGACTTATTTAGTGAAATACATATAATTGTTTCATGGTAATATTATACCAAAAATAATATCCCGTTGAGGCGCCCGATGGACGGATTCGACTATTTTTCCACCCCTTCCACGATCACTCAAAAACACTACGAAGCCCTTCGCGCCTTTTACTACGAGAAACTGAGCGCTCAGGAAGTCGCTTCCCGATTCGGGTATCAACTCAGCGCCTTCTATTCGCTGGCCCATGACTTTCGAGTCTTTTTGAAGAACAAAGAAAGCCGGGAAGACTTATTTTTTCTGGAAAAAAGTCCGGGAAGAAAAGAGAAAGCCTCCGTTGATGAAATCGCAAGAACGATCACAGAACTTCGGAAGCACTATCTATCCGTCCCTGAAATTAAAACCATTCTCGATTCTAAAGGGTGCGAAATTTCGGAAAAATCCATCTATATTGTCCTGAAAAAAGAAGGCTTTGCCCGGTTGCCAAGACGGAGTCGGCAAGAAAAAATGACGCGTCGGGTCCAAGATAAAATCACGGCTCCGGAAAGCGCCGCCCTCGCCTTTCAGGAGGAACGATTTTCTTCCGAATCCGCGATCGGCATTCTTTGTTTTTTACCTTATCTTCGGCGATATGAAATCGACAAAATCATTCAGGCCTCCTCGTATCCCGAAACCAAAACCATCAACCGGCTTTCTTCGATTCTCAGTTTTCAAGCCTTAAAGTTGTCCAATGCAGGACGATACAGTGAAGATGACATTTGGCGTATGGATCGAGGGCTGGGACTGTTTGCCGGGTTGAATGTGCTGCCGAAAACCGGATGGTTCAGTTCTTATTCCAGCCGGATCACCCGCCGAACGAATATCGCCTTTCTCCGAAATCTTCATACGGTATGGACGCGGAATGGATTGTTATCCGATTCCATGAATTTGGATTTCAGCGCTATCCCCTATTGGGGGGATGATTCCCCTTTGGAGAATAACGGGTCGGGAAAGTGGAACAAGGCGTTAGCCAGTATCTTGGCCGTTGTCGCTCAAGATCCGGATTCGGGGATTCTGGATTACAGCGACGCCAACCCCAGACATGCCGCTCAACCCCAAGTCGTATTGGAATTCTTGGATTTCTACAGGTCGGGCGCGTCGAACAAGGATGATTTGAAATATCTGGTGTTCGACAGTAAATTCACCCCTTATAAAAATCTCAACGAATTGAACCGGCGCGGCGTAAAATTCATTACCATTCGCCGGCGAGGGAAACAGATTGTTGACCAATTGGAAAAAGTCGAGAAGAGCCAATGGAAGACAATTCGAGTGATGGGAGCCGATGGGAAAGGGCGGCTGTTAAACGCCTATGAAGAAAAAGTGCGCATCAAAGATTACGATCCCCCGATCCGGCAACTGGCCATCACCGGTCATGGAAAAATCAAGCCCGCTTTAATTATAACAAATGACGATGAAATCAGCAGGGAAGACTTGGCGCATAAATATTGCCGGAGATGGTTGGTCGAAAAAGCGATCTCTGAGCAAATTGAATTTTTCCATCTGAATCGAGTCTCTTCTTCCATGGTGATCAAAGTCGATTTTGATTTAACGATGACGGTTTTAGCCCATAACCTCTATCGGCTCATGGCCATGAATTTGGATGGGTATAGTCATAACACTTCGAAAAGTTTGTTTGAAAAATTCTTGCTCAATGGGGGCGAAATCGAAATCGCCTCGGACTGCATCTGGATTAAAATGAAAAAGAAAAGAAATCTCCCCGCTTTGTTGAGTGAGATGGAAAAATATAACGAACTCGTCTACCCATTTATGGCTGGGAAAAAATTGCGCTTTGTGGGCGCTTCGTCCACCTGAATTTTGGGCTAATTCTTTCCCATGAAGATCGGTGATGATCATCTTTTTTAAGAGGCATAAATCAATCTCCGAGTCTGCGCGATTTCTCGGCGTATAAATGGATTTCTCACTCCGTCCGTGGAGAGCAAATCGACTTTCCGGTTGAAGATCGCTTCCAATTCCTCGATCATATCCATCCATTCGAAAAGGCCGATTCCCGAATAGCTGGACATGCGGACAAGCGCGTCCACATCGCTCTCCGGTACGAAATCTTCGCGCAACACCGAGCCGAACAAATAGAAATCCTTCACCTTCCATTTCTTGCAAAAGGCTTCAATCTTATCCATGTCGATCGGAATGCGCGATTCCATTTAATATAACGTCCAATCGGATATATCCGTCTGCACCGGCGGATGGAGAAATTCTTTCGGCGACAGCGCTTCGCCCGTCAGCCGGACTTCGTCGATTTTGCCATTCAGCGCGTCCGCGGTTCCAACCGACGTTCGCCGCGCTCCGACGAGAACAGGCAGGCGGCTGTCCTGACGGAATTCGTTATAACTTGAGAAGCCGTCATCGTTGACGATTTGGGAAGCGATCGGTTCTCCATCGCGGTAAAGGCGAATTTTGTCCCCTGCCAGCGGCGCTCTTAAATCGACGACGACGGCGTAATGATGAAAGACGCCGTCGTTAGGAACGGCTTTATCCCGCGAGGCGAAATGCAGCCGTCCGCCGAAACCGGAAGCGGCGTTGGCGTCGTTGAAGAAGAAATCCAGCGATCCCGGTTGGGAAAGTCCCAAGCCGAAGCGCCAGACGCCGTTGACGGCGGCGCTCGCTTCGTCATAGCGGTCGATCAAGACGGAAGGCTTTTGCGCGCCATCGGCGGCCAGAGCGTAGCATTCCAACGTCAAGCGTTGGTTGACGTTGAGCGCTTCATTGTTTGCGCCGAAGCGAAAGCCGCTTCCTGGCGTTCCATCCAGGTTGAGAGAAGCCAGGTTGGCAGTCTGAGTCAACGAAACAGGATTCTCAGCGCCCGGAGCGGTAATGGAAGCGGAGCCAAGCAATTCGCCCGCTCCCATCGCGCCGCCGCTGTCGGCGCCATTACCTTCGAATCGGAAATAGGCGATCGTCCCATTAGCGGACGCGGGCGCTTGAGGCGTAACTTTCACCGTTACGCCATTGGAAACCTGGCCATCGGCGGAGACGGTGCGAATGATAAAGACGTATTCCTTGCCGTTTTTCAAATCGGCGATGCGGACGCGGTTGTTGGTTATTTTTGCCGATTCTACGATGTCCGCGCCGTCGAAGATGTCCACGCGGATCAAGTCGGCGGCCAGAGGCTCTGTCCATTCGAGGCGGGCGGCGCCGTCGAGCGGCGTCGCAAGGGCGTTCTGCACTTCCGGCGGCGGGATGCCTTGCGTCGTGCGGAAGGATGCAGCGTCGGACCAATCGCTCCAAACGCCGTTCTCGCCGCGATAGCGCATACGCCAATAGTATGTTGCATTAGAAGCGAGAACGCCGGGCGGCAGATCGAAGGAATCGACCGTATCCGATAGTAATTCGCCCGACCAGAGCGGTTGGAAAAAATCCTTCAATAGGGTTTGAATTTCCCACTGCGCTTCCTTTTTTCCCATCGGTTTGGAAATGGTTTCCGTGCGCAACGTCAAACCGCGCGTGGAGATGAGTTCGCCCTCGGCGGGGAAGAGATTCTTGGGCTTGGAGGGAATATCCACTGGACGAACGGAGGGATCGGCCAGGATGAATTCCCGCCGCGCCGCGCCGTATTTCTTCAATTCCGCAATCATCTGCGACAATTGGCCGGGCGAACTCCATCGCTGCGTATTTTCGCTGACGGCGTCCTTGAGATAACTCCAGTAGGAATCGAACAGAGGATCGAGATGTTCGCGGGTAAAGACGCGATCGGTAAAATCTCGCAAACGTTGAAAATATTGGCTGCGGTATTCCGGGATTTCCAGAAATTTCTTGCACAGCGTGTTCACGCCATAGACGCCGCCTTCGGCGCCGTTCAGCAGAGGGAAATTGGAGATCAAAGGAAAAGCGCTGTTGGTAGGAATTTCTCCCCAGGTATGGCTCATCTCTTCGGGGAGCATAAACCACCGTCCATCGGCGCCGCGAGCCAATAAGTAATTCATCTCTGCGCTGTCGGCGTGGGAGAGAACGGCGACGAGGGCGAGGTAATTGAGATAGAGATCGACGTTTACGTTGGCTTCGATAAAAGTTTTTGCGTCCTGAGCCGAATTGAGACCTTCAATAAAATTAATCAAGGGTTGAATATCATCGTCCCGTCCGATCATCGATTCGTATTTTTGGGCGTAGGTTTCGAAATCCGGTTCGGGAGCAAGATAACTGCGGCGCGATTTGACGCCCGCCCGGAAGAGCAGGGTTTCCGCAGGCAAATCGTGATGATTCAGAAAATCTTCGTTGTATTGTTCCGTATTGATAAAAAAGCCGTAGTAGGCGTTATTGACGATCAGCCGGCAATGTTCCGCATTGGCTGCCGGTTGATTCATCTGGCGGAACAAGTCATAAGAAAGATATTCCAAAAAGCCCGCTTCGCCGCGCAATAAGGGGGAAGTTTGATAGTCGGCGTCCAGATTCATGATCCGGCGGTCGCGCCAGCGGTTGCCCTTGACGAATTGTATCTTCCAACTTTTTTCGGGTTTGCCGCCGTCGCCGCGATAATGAACGCCGCCCGCGTTGTAGAGATCGTAGACCTCGCCATCGGCGACAACGAGGCACTTTTGCTCTTGATTGGAATCGGGATTTTGCGTCAGCCAATTCATGACTGAGCGCTCCATGAAGAGATAGACGGAAGGATAATGGGAGCGTTCCAGCGGATCCTCGACGAAGAAGGCGTAGTTGCGCGTCAATTCGTCCTGCAATGGGGAATAGGCTTCCGCGCCCTTGGCATCCTTAGTGGAAATCATGTAACGCCAAATCTCGCCCGGATTGATCTCTTCCGCCTCGTTGAGCGTGAAGGCGTAAACGGAATCTCCGGCGGCGAGATCGCCATGCGTTCCATCGTCCATCATACGAACGGTTTTCCAATCGCCCAGCGCCAGTCCCGCGCCGTAGGGCGAAGAAAGGCGCTGATAATGAAGGACGACTTCGCCTATGCCGTCGTCATCGCGCACGCGGGCCGAGACGATGATTTTATCCGAACCTTCTTCTCCTGCGGACATTATGCGCTGCATATCGAGCTGCGGGATGAGGGAGAAGTCGGAGCTGGTGGCGTTGGCGTTATGTCCTTGCAGCGCGAGAACGTTTTTACCTTTGCGCAGCGATTTGATAAAAGCGGAGGCGTCGAAAAATTCCATCGTCCCCGCTTCATGGTTGCCGTCGGAGAATTGGTTATAGGCGGGGAGAGCGCCCGTCATCATCGATCTGGCAATTTCAACGCCGTTTAAGTACGCGACGAAGCCGTCGTCGTAGTCGACGCCGAGTTGCATGATAGTAAATCCCGTTGGATCGGCGATATCGAACTCTTTGCGGATATAGACGCTGTAGTAAGCGTTCTGCATATCGCTCAAGACGGTGGCGTCGTCGTTGTCGCCGAAGCCAAAGCCCGAGGGACCTTCCAGCCAACTCGAAGCGTCGAAATCGAGAGCGCGCCAGTTGGAGGGCGGTTCCGACTTCCCTTTGAAATAACGCCAGTTTTGGCCGGTTTTGATGATGTTGATCGTTTCGACCCGCTCTTCACTGACGGAGGCGGCGGGATATTGGGGCGTATGCTGGATGCGGGTGATGCGAGGCGGCGTATTGACCATCGCCGCCGAGTTAGGAGCGCCGGGGCTATTGGGCTGGCCATTGCGCCAGTATTGCCCATCGCGGTTGTCGGCGTAGGCGTTGACCAATTCCAAAGAAGTTCCATCTCCGTCCGGACGGATCGGCCAAGGCATACGGTCGTTATAATTGACGTAATCGATGACGACGCCGTTGGCGTTCATCAAGGCGATGGCTTCGCCGCCATTGTTAAGCTGCAGCATATAATCGCCGATGCGGTTGGGAACGTTCGGATAGCGATCCGCTTTTTTGCAGACGAGAACAGTTCCGCCCGCGGCGAGAGACGTTCCCTGCGGGAAGCGAAATTCGACGCCGTTGGAAAAGAACCAGCCGCTGAGGTCAATAACCTGGGCGCTCCGGTTAAACAGTTCGATATATTCATTATCGACATTGCTATCATACTCCTCGTTCGAGGGATGATAAAAAATCTCGTTGATAACAATGTCGTAATCGTGGTATGCAGGATCGGCGATCGCTTTAATGTTGGGAAGCCCCGGCGTTCCGCCTTGCGGAGAAACGCCCCAATTATTCGGTTCGTTGTTAGGACGCGAGGCTTGCTGCAATTCCAACGAACCGCCTTCGCCATCTGCGCCCCAAGGCCATTCCGGCGTATCGTTATAATCCACCTCGGCGATCAAGCGCTCGTTCACATCGAACAAGCGAACGGAATCGCCGCCGTCATTCAATGAAAAGGGCAGACCTTCCACTACAGGCGCCGTCCAACTCAGTTCTTTGGAATGGGCGATGAGGAGAAAGCCTTGGGATGTAATGGAGGTTCCCGGCGCCAGGCGGAATTCATGCGCATCTTCATCGTCCTTGAGTATCCAATAAGAAAGATCGATCGCCTGCGCAGTGGGATTGAACAACTCGATCCACTCTTTGTCTTCTCCATCCGCCGATGGATTGTTGTACATAATTTCGTTGATAACGACGGCGCCGGGAGCGATAGGCTGGTTATCCACGAGATAGAGATAACGGGCGCTGCCGCCGGGAAGAACGATGGACGAACCGCTTTGGCTGACAGATGTAATCGTATATTCCACCAAAGCGCCGGTGGATTGGGGAGGAATCCGGCCTTCGAAAACATCTCCTGTCTTCGCCAGATTCAAAGTTTGAGCGGCGCCTCCATTCGCCGTATAGGTCAATATAAGCGATGACAGATCGCTGGGATTTTCGAACCGAACGGAAATGACGGTCTCTTGTGAACTCGCCGGAGCTAGGGGTGAGCGCGAAATGGAAAGGAAAAGCGGAGGCGCGGCGGCCAGCAAGCGGCTGTTGGGGCGGCCGGGCGTCGGAACCTGGTTGGCGCTCCAATATAGTGCGTTATTATTGTCGGCGAGAGGATAGATCAATTCCAAGGATGGACCGTTCCCATCGGCGTCCCTGGGCCAGGGAGCCTTATCGCTATAACTGACGGCGTCGATTTCGTTATCGTTACGATCCAGCAGTTGGATGCGCTCGCCGGAATTGGATAGTTTAGAGGGAGCAAAGTTGCCCGTCGTTTTAACGGAGGAATCCAAGGCGTAATTGGCGCGAATGAATTGTTCGTTGCGGCATACGGCCAGAAAGCCTTTGGCATCGATCGCTGTGGATGGCGGCAGCGTATAATCGATGGCGCCGCTCAATTTCCAGCCAGAAGCGTCAACGGCGTTGGCGGATGAATTATACAATTCGATATATTCGCCGTTTGCTTCGTCCCCTTTGGGATTATACATAATTTCATTGATGACGATTGCGCTATATGAGATGGAGCATAAGCCAAACGCCAAAGCCATTGCCAATGCGAACCTTTTCACTATTTTCCTCCTCATAATAAAATCCATTTTCCCGCTAATCGCAAAGAATAGGCGCAACAGGAATGAATCATATCCCTTCATGCAGCGGTGAAACCATGAGCGGATGCAATATAAAGATAGAATATAGAAAAAAACGCGATTTGTCACATCATGAAGATTTCCCGCAACGCCAAGAAATTGCGAATGATTTACGGCTGCTTCGACGCTTGCAAAAAATCCAACAGCGCGGAAGCGTTGCGGACGAAAATCTTGGAATCGATCTGCATCATCTCTTTGTCCTTGCCTCCCGCTTCCAAATAGAAGTCTTCCCGCGAGCCGTTCAAATCGCTCAGCCAACGGCCCTGTTCGTCGAGGGAAATTATGGCGATTTCGGCTTTCGGCCAAAGTTTTTCGGCGCTGGACAGCGATTTTGCAGGCATGAGTTCCATTCTTTTTTCTTCCGGCGCCGCCAATAATTTCGCATAGAGTTCTTCTACGGAAGAATCGAAATAACCGCCCTGCCAACCATAACCCTTGCGCGCTTTTTCCACTTCGTAAATGACTTTTCTGTCTTCCGTACTGTAGATGGGGCGGTTGGAGCGCAATTCGTAAAGGCGCGCCCATTTTCCATTTGGCAGGCGGGATTGTTTGTACCATGCGAAAGCGGGCGGCCCTGCCTGGAGATATTTCTTATCCCCCGTTTCCTTGTAAACCTCCAACAATACGCGCAAAACGCCCATCGATTCCGAGGCGCTGTAAGCCGCCGGTTCGAATTTGCGCGCAGGAGCGGGATCGCCCTCGACAGTATACTGCTGTGCCCAGACAGCTTGAGGAGGCTTGCCCTGAAGCGAGAGCAAACAATCGGCGCCGCGCAGAGCGGCGTCGTAAAAGCGCTTGTCGTCGAACGTATGATAAAGAATGAACAAAGCGCGAATCACGTCCATCATGGCGCCATCGTTGAGAGTGATATAGCGCGAATAGCCGGCAGCGGCGGGAGCCGCCTGCGGCCAGCCTCCGTTTTCGTATTGGGAATCGACCATGAATTTGCCGCACCTTTTGGCGCCGTCGGCGAAGCGATCTTCTTTGGTTTTTTGCCATAAATCGACGAAAAACCGGGTTGCGCCTTGAGTAACGCCGTCGTCGTAAGTGCCGCGCATATTGCGCGATTGTCCCGGAAGATATTCGTGGGGAAAGCCGCCCCATTTGTTTTGCCCCGCCAGTAAAGCGTCCCCGGCGGCCAAGGCGGTTTCGAGATATTCCGTCGCCTGCGCGATTTCATAAGCGCGCAGATAAAGCGAGCCGATAGAAGGCGTGGCGGGTGGCTGTACTACGATGATTTCCGCCGGTTGGATTCGAGACTCGCCATAGGTAATAGACTGATCGGCGGTCCAGGCCATCGCCCATCCCCCATTGCGTTGCAGCGTCTTCATGAATGTCAGCGCTTTGTCTAAGGATTCTTGCGCTCGCTGGACGCGATCCGCTTCCTCGGCGGCCCAGGAAACAGAACATAATAAGAAGATAAAGGCGATTCCTAAAAACCGCATGAGTAATTTTATACTAGGCTGACTACGCATCGCGAAAATCCCTTCTATAGAAATACTCGCTTATTTTCCAAGTAATAGCGAATTTAAAAACCTTATCTTGGCCGCTTAAAAATAGCCACTATGTCCCGCGAAGCGCCGTAGGCTTGATTCGTATCGAACGCCGCGACCAGTTCCCAACCATCCCGCCCCAATTTATTCATCAGGCCGTCCAATTTTTCTTCGTCCAATTTTCCCCCCATCATTCCATGCGTCCCCAGTTTGATGGTTTTATATTCCCACATCGCCATATGCCTTCACCTCCTTATTGACAGGGCTTTCATTTTCGTAACGATATCACAATCGGCGCCAGCGGGAACGGGCTTCGACTACGATATCCTCCGTGGAACGGCGCGCGAGCCGATGAAGAAAAACGGCTTCCCCATTTACATCCGGCTCTTCCGCAACTTGCGAATTGAGGATATCGCCGTATACCGCCTCTTTTTTGTAGGCGGCTTCGAATTCCATCAGTTGCAAACCCTCAACGCGCGAATTGGGAACGGCGTCTAAACACCAATCCGCATAGAAAGCGTTGTTGACGTGGTTCAACGAATCGAGATCGCTGCGCTGTACAGAGAATGGATGTGAAAATTGCGGTTCATGGAAGCAAGGCAACGGATCGAAAGCGTCTGCCAACGCCCGTTCGGAACGCCGTCCATAACCCTTGCCCAAATCCGGCGGAATCCGAATCGGACGGCGCTTGCAGACATCGATGAGTATCCATTGCGTAGTGGCGGCGCCGCAAACGCCGGATTCGTCCTCAATCCGGAAATCGCGCACAGCGTAAAGCGACTCGATGGCGGCGGACCAGGTTTCGATGCGGATTGTTTCCTCCCAGCGGGGGAAACGATCCATACGCAGGCGCAGCCGCGTTAACACCCAGACCGATCCCCGGCGCAGTTGTTCCGGGAATTCGTCCCGCGCCTGGCGCGAATGGCCGACGGCGGCTTCCTGGAGACAATGCAGCAAGGGGCGCATCTTGATCTTATAGTCCGGCCCAATATCGCAGGATCGAACCGTCTCTTCCAAGACGTAAAAGTTAGGTATTTCCATTGAAGACGTTCTTTCTTTTCGCCTCCGTAATAATTCATCCAGCAGAATGTTTTCATCGCGTAGATGCTATGATAGATTAGGAATGATGAATGATGAATGATGAGCCACTCGTAGAGGAAAAGTTATTGGCGATGGCGGGAAGAAAAAGTAGAAGAGCCATCCTGGCTCTTTGTTTTTCCTTTCAAGAGGCTGGAAGCCTCTTCTACGCTACGTTTTCTTAGTTGAGATGATGGCTTTTCTGGAGACTTCACAATGAAAAAAATAATCCTATTTTTATTGCTCATATCGGCGTCCTCCGCCGCCCAAGCGCAAGCCCTGCTTAGTTTCCGCGTGAGCAATCCCGCGCCGCAACCGGGCGAAACGATCATCGCGGCGGTGGAAGCGAGCGAACGCTACGGTCTCGCGGGCGGCCAATTCTCCATACGTTACGATAAAAACAAGTGGATTCTATCCTCGGAGCCGAAAACGGACGAATTGTTGGCGAATTCCATCTTCGCCGCCAATATCTCCACGCCGGGAGAGATCAAAGTCTCGTTCGCCGATCCGGACTATTTGATGGAAGCCGGTTCCGGAGCGCTCTTCACCTTCATGTTAACCGCCGCCCAAACGGAAGGCGATTCCATCCTCGAATTCGCGGAGGCCAATTTATATTATCCTCTCGGCCAACCGATTGCGCTTGCCGCCAGCAGCCTATCCTTGACCATCCTGGCCGTAGAAGCGTCTCCCATCCCGGCGCCGAAGCCGATCATGACGTACGAATTCAATTTTCCCACCTTGAAAGAGAACGATTGGGGCGAGATTCGCGGCGGATTTACGGCGGAAGCGCCGGGAATCGTCGCCTTGACGCCATTTCCCGACGGCTGGATTCCATCCTCCAAGGATGGAAAAGGCTTGTCGATAACGGTAGATGCGGGAGAAATCGTTATGCTCTACGCTAAAAATCCTGTCAAATACGCCAGCGGCCCCGTCCTATTACGCATGACGCTGCGCGCAGACGGCCCCAATGCGTCCGCGTGGCTGGTGGGTTTGAAAGGAAATTTGGAAGGGAAAACCATGGATGGGTCGAACGCGCAGCATTATGTCGCCTCGACGGCGAAGTTTCAGGATAAGGAAAGGCGCATCGCGGCGATCTATCAGCCGGATGCCGGAGAGGAATTCACGCCGTTAATCCAGATCGCGGGCGGCGAAGGGAGGGATCCGGTCACCGCGTGGATCGACAAGATCGAAATCCTGCAAGTGGATGCAGGCGCATTCGGCGCTGAACCGGAATAAATAGGATATTTCGCACTTTTTTATCTATTTCTCATGGATTTATAAACTAATCGATTTATGATAAAGTTTAATTTTTATAATTTCCTCAAAGAGATTTCATCGATCGCCGGTTTGGATCGATATCGGCTTCCGGGAAACGATGACGGCTATCGATGCTAGGCAATCGTCTTTCGCCGCCGAGTTCGTCAATTCTGCGTTCGCGGCCATGAACGCCGAGAGATGGGAGTATCGCCGCTCCCATTCCCGGCGCTGATATTCGGAGAACATTATGCTTGAGTGGCGCGTCTTCGGTTGCGGCTCCCCTTCTTCGTTCCGTTCGACCCAAACGAGTTATGAAATCGTCGATGGCAGCCAAAGAATCCAAATCGATCTCGGCCACGGCGCTATTTATCAACGCTGCCGTCTGGAGAAGGGGATCGAACCAGCCGTCGATTCGATCTCGAATCTTCTTCTGACGCACTGCCATCCCGATCATTGCGTCGATCTCACGCGCCTTTACGTGGCCTGGATGTATACTCCGGGCTTCAAGCCGCAAAACAAGGTCAAACTTTTCGGCTCTGCGCCGACGATGGACGCCATCCAGCGCATGATGGACAATATGCGGTTGGAAGAGGGATACGAAAAAGCCTACGAACCTCGCCTAATCAAAATCGGCGAACCATTTCGACTCGACGGCTTCGCGATACAACCCAAGCCCGCCATCCATATCGACGGCTCCTGCGGTTATCGCTTCGATACGCCGTCGGGCAAGCGGGCGGCGTATACCGGCGACACCGGTTTTCATGAGGCCTTGTTCAAAATATGGAAGGACTTGGACCTGCTCGTGATTGAAACCAGTTTCTCCGAACTGGAAACGCCCTACCATTTGACCTTGGATCAAACGGCGATTGTCGCGGGAAAGACGAAACCCGGCGCTTTGCTCATCGTTCATTTCTATCCCGATATGGAAAGATTGCCGGAAGAGGAAATCAAAGCTCGTATCGCCAAATATTACGGCGGCCCGGTTTTTATCGCCAAGGATGGACTCGCGTTGAAGTGGGATGAATCCATCCAAGCCTGGCGCGGCGAGATGATGTTTTGATTCTCTCGGCATCAACTCGTAATAATGGCGGGCTGCGCTTCGCTTTGATCTCACCCTATAGAGATGAATCCCATATGAAAGCGCCTCGCCGCCGACCGAACTTTTTCCATACCATGGGATATAAGTCGAAAGGAATGAAATGATGTCTTCCCTCGGCGTTGGAATCATTGGGTCGCAATTTATCTCGGCTATTCACGCCGATTCGCTGACGCATCGCGTCCAGGGCGCCCGGTTGATCGCCGCCGCTTCTCCCACCGAAGCGCATGTTCAATCCTTCGCCAAGCAGTTCGCTATTCCGCAATATTATACGGATTACCGGCGGATGCTCGAACGAGACGACATCGGCCTGATCGTTGTCGGCGCTCCCAACGATCTCCATTGCCGCATGGTTTGCGACGCGGCGGATTGCGGCAAGCATGTCGTCGTCGAAAAGCCCCTTTGCCTCAATCTGGCGCAAGCGGACGAGATGATCGCCGCCTGCAAGAAAAACCACGTGAAATTGATGTACGCCGAGGAACTCTGTTTTGCGCCGAAATACGTGCGGCTGAAACGCTTGCTGGACGAAGGCGCGCTGGGCAAACCTATTTTGATAAAACAATCGGAAAAACATGACGGCCCCCATGCGCCCCATTTTTGGGACGTCCAGCGTTCCGGCGGCGGCGTTACGATGGATATGGGCTGCCACGCCGTCGAGTTTTTCCGCTGGATGATCGGACGGGGAGTAAAAATCGAATCCGTTTACGCCGATATGGGAACTTACGTCCACGGCGATAAAACGCAGGGCGACGACAATTCCATAATAATCCTAAAATTCGCCAACGGCGCGACGGCGATGGCGGAAGAGAGCTGGATCAAGAAAGGCGGCATGGACGACCGCGCCGAAGTATGCGGCGATAAAGGCATCGCCTACGCCAATCTCTTGCAAGGCAATTCCATCCTCACCTACAGCGAAAGCGGCTACGGCTACGCGGTGGAAAAAGCCGGATCGACGCAAGGCTGGAGTTTCACCATGTACGAAGAGGCATGGAATTACGGCTTTCCCCAGGAGATGCAGCATTTCGTCGATTGCGTGCGCGAAGATCGCCAACCCGCCGTCACCGGCGAGGACGGGCGGGCAGTGTTGGAAGCGATTTTCGCCGCCTACGCCTCGGCGGCGCAAGGCCAAGCAGTTCGTTTGCCTTATTCGTCGCCGGACGAGAGGCCGATCGACATCTGGCTGCGCGCCAAAAGTTAAACCAACGTTGTAGATAAAACCTTAGGATGGGTCGCGCTATTATACCAATCTGCGTTAAAATTGCAGCTTATAAATTCCCTCGCCCTTTGGGAGAGGGTTAGGGTGAGGGAAATATAAGCCTAATAATATCAACCCTCACCTAACCTCTCCCAATCTTGGGAGAGGAATTTTGAAAACAACAATCTCAATGCATGTTGGTATTACTCATTCCTCTACGCCAGCGGCATGGCCCAGGCTAGAAAACAAACCCATAAAAATCCGGTCACGCCCATGATAGTGAGGAGAACCGTCCAAGTTTTTAAGGTTTGCGTTTCGTTCAGACCAGTCATTTGGCTGAAGATCCAAAAGCCGCTGTCGTTCATCCAGGAGAGGCCGGAAGCGCCGAAACCGATCGCCGCCACCAAGTAAACGGGATGATAAGGCAGTGGCGAACTGAGAGAGGCCAGGGTGGAGGAAAGAATTCCCGCCGTCGTAATCATGGCTACCGTCGCCGATCCCTGAGCCACTCGAATGAGCGACGAGGTAAGATACGCCAAAACCATCAGCGACAATCCCCAGGTTTTCGCGCCCTCGGCGATGAGATCGCCGATGCCCGCTATCGCCAGCGCCTTGCCAAAGGAAGCGCCGGCGCATGTGATAAAGGCGATGATGGCGCCGCTGGCAATGGCGCCGCCCAGGCTATCGAACGTCTCTTTGAGACCGCCGCGCTTCTGGCGAATCAACAGCCAAAGGCCGATGAGGGCGCCGCCGAAAAAGGCGGCGTTTTTATCTCCGATAATATTCACCCATTTGAGCATCGTCAGAGGATAACCGGCGATTTCCTGGGGAAAAGCGCCATGCAGCAACAACCGGTTGAGCCGAATCAAGTCGCCTTTTTTTAAATCCCGATTCAGGATCATCGGCTTGGCCTCCGGAGGGAGGGCGATTCCAGAAAACCGGTTTTCCTCGTAAAACGATTCTTTTCCCATCCAAAGATTCACATCGTCCAGAATTTTTTGTTGAAGTTTTTCGTTCGCCGGAGCGGATGGATCGAACTGTTCCAACAGCCGCCGCCCTTCTTCCATGAGCCTTCCGCGCAGATAGAGAGAAATGGGATCTTTGGCTTCTCGAATTTTCATCAGCCATGGTTCCGGCTTTTTAATATCAGATAGACGCAGCGATCCTGTTCCATAAATGGAAAGAAACGTCGAGGAGACCGCCAGTAAAATCACGGGCAAGAGAAAGGGCAGGCAGGAAAGCCATAATCTCGGCAACTCGCTATCCGGTTTGGAAGCCATCGCCTCCAAATCCGCTTCGGAGACGCCGAGAACGTCTTTGGGAACGGCGTCCATGCGCTTATTGATCCACTTGGCGTAACCGACGCCGCCGATCAAGACGGGGGCAATGGAGGCCAGCGTTCCCACCAATATAGTCAGTCCGATGGATACATTCAACAATTCCGCCACCATGATGGGGCCGGGCGTGGGCGGTACTAAACAATGGGTTATGGCGCCGCCGGCGGCGGTGGCGCAGACGATGAGGACGTAGTCCCGTTTGCGGCGGGCGTAGACGGCGCGAGCCAGTGGGGCGAGAAGATAAAAGACCGTATCGAAAAAAACGGGGATGCCAAGAACGAAACTGCTCGCCAAGAGAGAATGATTCTCCCGCCCTTCGCCGAAGACGCGGGAAAAGCCGCGTACGATCCGGTCCGCCGCCCCGCTGTCCATCATGCACTTGCCGATGATGGCGGCAAGCGCCAAGAGAAGGCCAAGGCTGCCCATCATTTCGCCGAAGCGGTCAGTAACCAGGGGAATGGCGTTTTCGATGGGAATGCGATCGGAAAGAAAAGCGACGGCTAAGGCGGCGGCGATCAACGCCAAAAACGCATGACAGCGCAGGACGAGAATCAAAAAGAGAATCAATCCCATGCCGATCAGCAAACATGCCAGCGGTCCAAACATAATATCCCCTTGTAAAAGCAATGATGAATGATGAGTGATGAATGATGAATGATGAATTTTAAAAAATCGAATGAGTTGCGTTGTTCGATCCGTTGTTTGTTATATTTAATTGAATCTTATTCAAGGGCGGAAAAAACCTTACCCTTGCCAGTCGGTCTTAGAAAAATCGTTCAATAATTTCATCCCAGCCTTGAAAGGTTGGGCTATTGTCAAATGCCCCTTTAAAGGGGCAAACGGTAATAGCCCGCCGTTTCAACGGCGGGTGAACGAATGGATTCTTTTTATTGTGTTCTTCTTTATCATTTCGTGTTTTCGTGATTCAAACGACGCCAGGAAGAGATTCCTTTAATTTCCCATCGCGCGCAATATGAGTTATTAATTTATCAAGGGCAGAAAAAACCTTTCCTTGCTACCCGGTCACGGTGGGCTACGCTTCGCTTTGAGCCCACCCTACACAATTCATCATTCATCATTATTTTCTTCATACGCCGTAAGGAGCGCGTTCGGGACGAGTGAGATGAGCGTTGGCTTCCTCGTCGTTTACGAATTGCTCTTTCTTGGCATCCCATTCCAGCCGCCTTCCGCCCAGCCAGCCGCAGATATTGGCGAGATGGGAAACCGTAGCCGAACGCTGGCCGATCTCCGCATCGGTGATGGATTGTTTACGGTTCTTGACGCAATCCACCCAATGCTGAATGTGGTTGAACGTGGAGGATGAATAGCCCTCGTCGCCCGACAACTCCAAGCCGGAAACGAATCGTTTGTCGTTCGCCGTCATCGGTTCTTTTAAAATCAAATCGGGCGTGGAATAAATCTTAGAGCGGTTGACGAAAATCTCGCCCTTATCGCCGTAAAAGATCATATCGAAGCCGAAGCCGTTTTCGATAAATAGATCGACGCCGTTATCGTAAGTCAATTTAAAATTGAATTTGGTGAAGGTATTGAAAGCGTTGTCTTTGCGCACGGCGCAGGTTCCTTCCACGAAGCGGGGGCCAGAACCGTCCATATCCATCGCCCATTGGGCGATGTCGGTATGATGGGCGCCGAGGTCGGTGATTTGGCCGCCGGAGTATTCGAAGAAGTAACGGAAGAAGATGTGGCAGCGCAGCGGATTGAAGGGGACGGCGGGCGCGGATCCCAGCCACTTGTCCCAATTCAATCCCGGCGGGACGGGCGCGTCGGGAACCGGCGCCGTGAAGCGCGTGCCGCCAATAATAATGCGGATTTTCTGCAACTTGCCCAACCGCCCATTGCGCACATATTCGCAGGCGGTTTGGAAATTCTTGTGCTGGCGTTGTTGGAATCCCACTTGGAAAATGCGCCCCGTTTCCTTGCTTTTGTTGACGACTTTGCGCCCTTGGGCGATGGTAAGAGTCAGCGGCTTTTCGCCGTAAACGTCCTTGCCCGCGTCCATCGCGTCCATATACAGTTTGGCGTGCCAGTGATCGGGAACGGCGATCAGCACGGCGTCGATGTCCTTGCGGTCGAGCAGGTAGCCATAATCAATATACGGTCCGGCGGCTCCCGGCTGCGGCTCGGCGGGAATCGTATCCCACGCCGTCCCTTTTACCCACTTGCGGTCGATGCCGGTCTGATCGTCAACGAATCGCAGACGGTCGGAGAGGAAGCCGAAATCGAGATCGCAGAGAGCGGCGACTTGGATGTTTTCGTTCTTCAGGCATTCGCGCAGCAACTCGCTGCCGCGCCAGCCGAGGCCGATATTGCCGACGACCAGTTTATTACTGGGCGCGTCCTGGCCGAATACATTACTGGGAACGATGAGCGGCGCAGCGGCGCCCGAACCCAGCCAAGCGGCGGAAGCGCCAGCGGTCTTCAAAAACGAACGGCGATTGGATTGGAGTTTGGTGGTCATAATTGTTCCTCATAGAACGTTGTCTTAATGATTTATGTTATTAATCTTTAATCCTTCACCCGGAAGTGGATTAAACTAATCAAGAGCGGCGCATAAGTTTCATCTCTTGCATCGTTTTCGAATCACGAAAACACGAAAAGACTCGAATTTCACGAAATTTTCGAATCACGGATATCGTAGATTCTTTTGGATTCCACGGATAAATCCTTATAACGGAGTTATTCCTTACGCCAACTGTTTTTAATTATTTCGCTTTTTTTTCGCGCCTTTCTTTATCATTTCGTGTTTTCGTGATTCAAAACGACGATTGCAATAGATCCATTCAACTTTTCATCTCGTGAAATATGAGTAATTGATCTTGTTATCGAGTATAAAAAACTAATCAAAGTTTCTCCAGATGGTTAGACCAATTCTTAAGGATTAACAATCACCTTATTGCGTTCCGGCGAGGCCATGATTTCTACGGCTTTGTGAATTTCCCTTAAGGGGAAGCGATGCGAGATGGCTTTTTCGGGATCGACGAGGCCGCGCTCCATGAGCTGGAGGGCTTTCTGCATGGCCATAGGATTGGTTCCGAAACTGGAATCCATGCGCGCTTCCAGGAAATGGGTGAGGCCGCCGTCGAGTTCGAAAGTCTCGTGCGTCGTTATTCCGAAAACGTTCCAACGCGTGCCGCGCCGCAATAGGCTGGTCATCAGTTTGACGGCGGCGATCGGCCCCGCCGCTTCAATGACTAGATCGGGGCCGTTAGGGAGGATGCCGTAGATCGCTGCTTTAGCATTGCAGCGGGCTGGATTGACGGTATGCGTCGCGCCCAGTCTGCGCGCTGTTTCTAAGGCGTATTCGCTGATATCGACGGCGATAAGCCGCCCCGCTCCCGCCGCTTTCGCAATCATCAGGCAATAAAGACCGATGCCGCCGACGCCGATAATGACCACATCGTCGCCCAACGCCATTTGGGAATAATGGATCAACCCTTTCCAAGCGCCGCTGAGCGGTTCGGTCTGGCAGGCGGCGTCGAAAGAGAGAGCGGCGGGCTTGCTGTAGAGGGTATTGGCGGCAACGAGGGTATATTCCGCGAAGCTGCCGGGGCGAACATCGGAAGGTCCGTCGCCTCCGGTGGTGTAGGCGGCTTCGCAATAGTGCGTATTTCCCGAACGGCAATGATGGCACAAGCCGCAAAAGCCGCTGGGTTGGATGACAACCTCATCCCCTTCTTTGAAATGCGCAACGCCAACGCCTACAGCGGCAACGACGCCCGCCGGTTCGTGTCCGGGAATGAAGGGAAAGGAGACGTTGCGGCGAACGCCTTTGATGACTTTGAAATCCGTCGCGCAAAAGCCGCAGGACTTTATGCGCACCAAGACCTCGCCCATCCCTGGTTCGGGGATGGGGATATCCTCCAATTCAAGCCGATTGAAATCCTGCAATACCGCCGCCAGCATGTTTTTCTGCCAGAAATCCTTTTCCATAAATCGATGCAAAATCCAATTGCGTTAACCTATCAAAGTTGATTGGACAAAGCAAGCAGCGAAGGGCGATGTTCCACGCACGGTTTGATGGAATAGGATAAGGACTCTAAACTCCAACTCATTAAAAACTCCGATCCCATGTTAACGCCGCGAGTATGTTATGAATCAAATGCTGGATATCGCCGCCATCGTTTTGCCCGTATTCATCGTCATGTTTTTAGGAAACATCCTGCGGCGGGCGGGGATGATCGACGATGGATTTATTTATCAATCCAACCGGCTGGTTTTCAATATCAGCCTGCCGATGCTGCTGTTTTATAAAATCGGAACGGCGGATTTCACCACTAATTTCAACGGCGCTTTGCTGTTCGGCTCGGCGCTGGCGATTTTGATCGGCTTCGGCGGCTCCTATGCTTACGCCGTAATTAGGCATTATCCGCCCGCGGCGCGCGGGGTCTTCTGCCAAGGCGCGTTTCGCGGCAATTACGCTATCATCGGCCTGGCCGTGGTCTTGAACGCTTATGGGGAAGCGGGGCTGACCCGCGCGGGGATATTCATGGGTTTCATCGTTCCCTGGTTGAACTTCTTAGCTATACTGGCGCTGCTGGCGCCCCATTGCGACAACGGTTCGCCAGGATTGGGATATTGGACGCGGCAGATCGCGGCCAATCCCTTGATTGGGGCCTCATTCGCCGGAATTTTTTGGAGTTGGCTGCGGCTGCCGATTCCCGTCGTACTCGACCGCAGTATGAATATTGTGACGGACCTGACCCTGCCCTTGGCGCTACTGGCCATCGGAGCGGGATTTTCCTTGAAGAATTTAAAAGGGGACCTGAAACGGGCGACGCTGGCCAGCGTCATTAAAGTGGCGTTGCTGCCCATTCTCGCAGGATTTATTCTTTACGCTTTCGGCGTTAGGGGATTGGATTTCTCTGTCGGTATTCTGATGGTAGGCAGCCCAGCGGCGACGGTTTCTTACATCATGGCTTCCCAGATGAAGGGCGACGCCGAATTGGCCGGGTCCATCATCATTCTATCTACTTTGTTTTCCATCTTTACTTACTCTTTGACGCTATATCTTCTCCATGTTATTGGATTTTAGCTACATGACTTTGGGACTTTGAGACTTAGTCTCCCCGTCTCACAATGGTGGGCTACGCTTCGCTTTGAGCCCACCCTACGGGACTTTTTCACGCTATGGGATTTTAGGGGTTTGTCGGGCTACGCTTCGCTAATATATCACACTACGCCATGCAGAAGACAAATGAATTTTCGGAAAATAATCGCCAATCGGACTTTTTTTGTAGGATGACATTCAAAAGGGGTAAAGATCAAATCGTCGTTAATAAAGTAAAAAAGACTTGTATTTTCATCTTGACTCAATTTTTTTTTTTTGTTTATAATTCTCTCAATTGAGATTCAGCTTTTTCTTCCTCTAATCGGGCTAGGCAAGAGGCGTTGTCTATAAGTCAAATAATATCAACCCATTGCTTCTGTCCGTACGAAGGGGTTTATTTACATTTTGCAAAGAATGAATAAAATTATCATTCAAAAACGTATTTTTCGGTTTTTGATATCTTCAATACATTCAAAAGGTTATATGTATTTCAACAAATGGCTTTTTTCATAATAGGTTAAAATTCAAATAAATGCGGAAGGAATTTTAAAATGAATAGACAAAAATCCAAGATTATTATCATTTTTATGATCTTTTCTTTCTATTTTTGTTATAATGTTTATGAGATATTTTGCGCAAATTGTCTTGAATGCGTTTATAGGCAAGCAAGATATGTTACATCATGCGCTTCGCAATGCAGTTCTTGTGCAGGGAAATTCAGTCCTTATGCGACAGGAGCTTGTTGCGACGAATCGGGAGGCAATCAAGATTGCCCATCCTCGTCTTCGGAATTTCGTTATGAGACGGCGCAGTGGAACAATTGCCATACGAAGCAAGGCGCGCCTCCTCTCCAGTGCCACGACGAATGTCCCGCCGAATGCGGAGGATGGAAAAATATTACCAATTATATATCGGTTTGCGAATGCGAAGATACTCTAATCAATGTACAAAAACCCATGTGTCCATTGCCATAATATTCCCCCAAATAGCAAGGAGAAAAAATCATGACGATTACAGCGAAAAGCGCTTGTTTTTTGTTTGTCGCGATATTCGGCGCATCCTATGCCATTTATGCGGCGGAGGATGCGTTGGATATTGTAAATATTCATAAGAGTAAAACTTCTCGGTTTTCCGCCGAATATTCGATGGAGATCACTGAAACCTATATTGCCAATACGGATAATATGGAAAATTTCGGACATTTTTATCGAAATGCCGTTCAAGGAAAATCGCCGGGCGATGCGACTCCCAACGACGTGAATGTTTGGTACGATTTTTTGAAGCAGCCGATGCGGACATATACGGCGGATTTCCAATATATGAAAAATGGCGATTATGAGAGAATCCTATTTCATACGCCTAAAGGAACTGCTTATCCCTGGGAGGAAATCCAAGAATTGTATATTCATAAAAGCAAAATTCTACGAGTTATGCACCCCATGAAATTGGTGCAACTTTCCGACAATCTCGAAGCCGTGAATGGATACAAACAATATTATATAGGAATAGATCCATTTGAATATGTTTTTCCCTTCTCATTTCCTGAGGCGAAAATTACGGTATCGGAAGATTGGAACGACCAAATTAAGTGGATAAAATATAAAAATAAAGATGGCGCAGGAGATACGATTTTCGCCGAAGCGTTAGTCGATAAAATAAAGGGATATATTTCCCATACCTCTTTGTTAAAAAGCCGCAGAGATCACAATACGGATAAAATTTTTTACTCGAAGAACGAAGACGTTAAAGAATACGACGGCATATGGCTGCCTTCAAAAATGACAGTATATCATTTTTTCCAATATAAAGATTTTCTTCCCAACGAAAAATCGTCAGAGGTTATGCATGTCGTCGAAAGCCGATACGAATGGAAATTGAGAGACCTTCATGAAACTGATTTACCGCCTTTCCATCGCAAAGTTGTCTATTATCTTACGAATTATGCGAAGGATTGCGATATATCGCTGTTCGAATATCCAGAGGTTCCGGAATCCTATAGTTTCCAAGACGACCGCTACTTCGACGAAGAAACGGGGCATTACGATAAAGATCTGCATGTGGGCAAAGGACCGCATACGTTTCCGAAATAGGATTTCCTTTGGTTCTCGGAGCGTAAGTTCTTCGCGGGAAAATAGAGATTTTCGCCATACTAATTTTTGATCCCTTTCTTCTTCGAAATGAAGGACTACTACAAGCTAGTTCTTGTATTTTTGCTTCCACTATTGCTTTTCATAATATTCACGGAAGCGAATACGGGATATCTGGCTATCGATTCTTTCTATCACATCAAGATGGCGGAGAATATTTTTACCGATGATTATAATGTAAGATTGCCCTATACGTGCATCGACAATGTTCCGATTCGACATTACTTGTTTCATGCGCTTCTCAAAGGATTTCTATCCTTTAGCGAATATTGGGGCGTAATAATATACATCGTTTCATTTCTATTGATTTATTGGATTTCCTCGAATTTTTATTTTTCTAAAATAAACGCAAATAATCCTTTATTCTGGTCCCTATGCCTGGTATGGGGCTCGTCTATCGTCTTCCTGCGGCTCTTGCAAGTGCGGCCTATCGTCGTTTCACATATTTTATTTTTGCTATTCCTGCTCCATATCCATAAAAAGTACAGCCTTATTTGCCCTTCCCTTTGCTTTATTCATGCCTTGTTCTATTTAACGATATATTCATGGATTACGGTTATATTCGCTTCCGCGATTATAAAGGCATGTATATTCAAAGACAAGAAAAGCGTTTGCAACGAACTTTTATGCCTGTCGGCTATCGCTGCGGCCCATCTGTTTTTTCCAAACCCCCTTGCTTCCGTTAAGACGGAATTATTGTATTTTCTCAATAAAATAGGCGGAGTATATCGATTTGCGTCTTTAACGCCGACAGAATGGAGTCATCCCAACATCATGCAATTTTTAGACGTCATTTTACTTCCCGCCGGCATGTTGGCATTAATGAACAAAAAATCCATCCATTTTATTCTAAACGAGTTTTCTCCAAACAAGTTATATTTATTTCTGTTATCGGGTTCTTGTTCATTATTCTATTTTATTATCTTTCTTTTGGAAATAAGATTCGTCGACTATTTTTTCATTACTATTTTTACATTTCTTTCTTTGTACGAAAATCGCCGCGTCGAATCCACTCCTAAAATTAATTTCAAAAATATTTTTTTGGGATTCATTCTGGTCAATACTTTGATCGTTTCTTACTCTACGATTATAAGCCAAACGATTCCTATCGATCGACTAAAAAACGCCGGTCATTATTTGGAAACAAGGCTGCAAAATTCCGATAATAAAATCGTTTTGAATACTTCTATCGACAGTTATCATGAACTTTTTTATCACACGCAAAACGTCTCTTTTTTTATGGGACTGGATATCAATTTCTTCAATACGAAATATATCGATATTCTCAAAGGCTATTTTCAATATTTTAAGGAAGGCAAAGAACATCCGAGCGATTTTATGAAAAAATACAAAATAAAATACATTCACCTAGATCGCAAATACTCGCCTCTCATCGCAGCAACCAATTGTCTCCGCGACAACCATTTATTTTTATGTTATCTTGACAATGATAGTATGGTATTCGAAACAGCCATCGACTAAGAGTGTTGGATTGGAGTTGGCGATTCTTTTTTTATTGTTTGTAAAATGCAACGATTTTGCCGAATGAAGAATCAATTTCCGTTTATGGAGAAATCCACGAATTCCCTTTTATTGCTCCCTCCAATTTGGAGAAGAGTAAGCGGGAGCAGCCGGTTTATGTTATGGATTTGCAGAAGCAGCGTTATCGGCTTTCTTGACGCAGCGGAAGCCGTAGGCGTCGTAGCCGAAGCAAACGTCGGCGAGGCCCGCCGCTTCGCCGCGCCGGGCGGCGGAACGGCAGGATTCCGCCGAACTGTCC